>CAZZWY010000136.1:1257-5129 GCA_964657785.1 uncultured Acetobacteraceae bacterium | reverse complement strand
GAGCTGGCTCGCTGGGCGCCCAGCGGGGACAACACCCAGCCGTGGCGCTTCGAAATCGTCGACGCCGGCTGCGTCGTCCTGCACGGCTTCGACACGCGTGATCACTGCGTCTACGACCTCGGCGGCGGCCCGAGCCAGCTGTCGATCGGCGCGCTCATCGAGACGATGGCGATTGCTGCCAGCGTGCACGGTTTGCGGCTCGACGCGACGCGCCGGGCCAGCTATCCCGACGAGACGCCGACCTACGATCTGCGCCTGCGGCCCGACGCGTCGGTGGCGCCGGACGCGCTGGTCGACATGATTGCGCTGCGCAGCGTTCAGCGTCGCCCCATGGCGACCCGGCGCCTCACCGACGCCGAGAAGGCGGCGCTCGAGGCAGCGGTCGGATCCGAATTCGGCGTCCGGTGGATCGAGGGAGCCCGCGCGCGCTGGCAGGCGGCTCGGCTGATGTTCAGGTCGGCCAAGCTCCGGCTCACCATGCCCGAGGCGTACCGAGTGCACCGCGATGTGATCCAGTGGAATGCCTGTTTCAGCGCTGACCGGGTGCCCGACCGCGCGCTGGGCGTCGACCGCGCCACCCTGCTCCTGATGCGCTTCGTGATGCAGAGCTGGTCTCGCGTCAGCTTCTTCAACCGCTACTTCGCCGGCACCTGGATTCCCCGCCTGCAGATGGATCTGCTTCCCGCCGTGGCGTGCGGCGCCCACTTCGTGTTGACGTCCCGATCGGTTGCGGTCTCGATCGACGATCACGTACGGGCCGGCCGGGCGCTGCAGCGGTTCTGGCTCGCGGCGACGCAACTCGGCCTGATGCTCCAGCCGGAGATGACGCCGCTGATCTTCGCCCGTTACGCTCGCAACGGCGTCCCGTTTTCGAGCACGGCGGGCATGACCCAGGGCGCGCAGGACGTGGCGGCCGGGCTCGACCGGCTCGTCGGCCCGGAGGTGGCTCGTCACGGCGTATTCTTCGGACGGTTGGGAGCCGGGCCCTTCCCGGTAGCCCGGTCGACCCGGCGCGACCTCGGCCAGCTACTGGATCGCTCCGGGCTCGATCGCGCCGGCGCGCCCCATTGAAGCGGGTTCTCTTCTTCGCCGAAGCGGTCACCCTGGCGCACGTCGCCCGACCCATCGTCCTGGCGAGCGGGCTCGACGAGCGTGTATTCGAGCCGATCGTCGCGTGTCACCCGCGCTCCCAGCGCTTTTTGCAGGGGAAGCCTTGGCAGACGCTGCCGCTGCAGAGCATCGATAGCGCGCAGTTCCTCGCTTCGTTGGCGCGCGGCAGCCCGGTGTTCGATGCCCCAACGCTGCGCCGGTACGTTCGAGAAGACCTGGCGCTCATCAACCGAGTCAAACCGGATCTCGTCGTCGGCGACTTCCGCATTTCACTCGCCGTGAGCGCGCGGCTGGCCGGCGTTCCCTACCTCACCGTCACGAATGCGTACTGGAGCCCGTTCGGCGTCGACCAGGCGTTCCCCCTGCCGCAGTTGCCGATGACCCGCGTTCTGCCGATCCGGCTCGCCGCGGCCCTTTTCCGCGGAGCCTCCCCGCTGGCGATGCGCGTCCATTGCAGGCCGATGAACAGCGTTCGGGTGGAACACGGGCTCGAGCCGCTCGGGAGCGATCTACGCCGCGTCTACACCGATGCCGACTGGACCCTCTACGCCGATGCGCGCGAGCTGTTCCCGACCCGCGAGCTGCCGCCCACCCACCGGTTCCTGGGGCCCTTGCTGTGGTCGCCCCCCGTGCCGCAGCCGCCCTGGTGGGATGCGCTGCCTGGCGACCGGCCGATCGTCTACCTCACCCTCGGCAGCTCCGGCCATCCTCGGACGCTCCAGACCGTCCTCGCGGCCCTGCGCGACCTGCCGGTGACGGTCATGGTCTCGACGGCCGGCTCGCCGCTCGCCGGTCAACCGCCCGCCAACGTGCGGGTGGCCGACTACCTCGACGGGACCGTAGCCGCGGCCCGGTCGTCGCTCGTGATCTGCAACGGCGGCAGCCCGACCAGCCAGCAGGCCCTCGCCGCCGGCGTGCCGGTTCTGTGCATTCCCAGCAATGCGGATCAGTTCCTCAATGCGGCTGCGCTGGTGAACGCCGGTTGCGGCCTGCAGCTTCGCGCCGACCGGCTCACTGCGCGTCATGTCAAAGCGTCGGTGCGCTCGCTGCTGTCGTCACCCGCCGCAAGGGAGTCGGCGCGGGCGATGCAGGCAGTGTTCGCCCGCTATCGACCGCAGGAAGACTTTCTCGCGCTCGCGACCGAGATCTGTTCGCCGGGCGCCGCAGCCCCCGGCGCGCAGGCGGGGTCGTTCCCGACCGGAGCGACCCTGCCTCAGCGGCCCGGCGGGGCCTGAAACATCCGTTTGACTTCACGGATGATCATCCGCATCGGCGCGATGCCGGCGAAGAGGCGCTGCTTGTAGGTTCCCTTGTTGGTGGTCACGAAAGGCGCACCCGACTCGAGCCGGCGCAACGACTCGACGACGATCTCCTTCGGCGGCCGCCGCTCTTCGCCCAGCTCGCTCATGTAGGCGCCGCCCTTGCGGTCGAGCTCGGTCGCCGTCGGGCCAGGGAGCAGCGTCTGGACAATGACGCCGCGATCCTGCAATTCGCCGTGCAGGGCGAGACTGAAATTGTGCAGGCACGTCTTGGCGGCCGAATACACCGCCTTGTACGGCACCGGCTGCAGCGCGGCCGGCGACGAGAGGTTGACGATGACGCTGTACGGGAAAGACGTCAGGTCGGGCAGGTAGACATGGCAAAGCGCGATCGGTGTCCCGGCGATCAGCTGCACCATGCTTTCATAGGTCGCGGCGGAGGTCTTCTCGAAGCTGCCCCACGGGCCGAAAGCCGCGTTGTTGATGAGCAGGCGAACGCGAAGGCCCGCCTCGCTCGTTGCGGCCAAGACCCGCGCCGCGCTGTGGCGCTCGCTCAGATCGATCTCCAGCACCAGGGTCTGAATGCCGTGCGCAGCCTGGAGGCGCGTCGCCAGCGCCTCGAGCAGGAGCCGGCGGCGCGCGACCAAGACGAGGTGCATTCCTGCTGCGGCGAGATGCGCGCAAAACTCCTCGCCGATCCCGGAGGAGGCGCCGGTGACGAGCGCCCAGTGGCCCCGGAGTTGATCCAGCTTCATGACGCTTCCCCTGCGACGATTCGATCCTTCGGCAGCGAGCCGCCGACGAGTCGGTCCGCGACGCGCAAGGCATTCGCGGCGATGGTCAGACTCGGGTTCGTTCCCCCGCTCGACGGGAAGAAGGAGCTGTCGACGACGTACAGATTTTCGAGATCGTGACAGCGGTTGTCGCGGTCCAGCACGCTCGTGGCGGGATCGTCCCCGAAGCGGCAGGTGCCGCAGACATGGGCGATCCGCTCGTTGTTCTCGGCCTGCTTGATGAGTCGCCAGCGCCGGGAGGCCAGCGCGCCGCGCATCAACTGCCGAAAACGGGCGACGCGCGCGAGGTCGGCGGCACCGAGGCGATAGTGGATCGTTACCGCGCCCGGCCTCGGGCCGTCCGCGGGAAGCACCCGGTTGGAAGGCTGCGGGCTGTCCTCCATGATCGTCGCCAGGGTGAGCGAACGCTCCACCATCCGCTGCAGCACCGGCTTCAGCAAGGGTCGGGTCAGACCGACCGCCTGCCCGAGCCACGGGACGGCACCGGCGCGCAGGTCGTGCTGGAGCGATCCGAAGAGGACCTCCGCGGGCGGGAGTCGACCGAAAGATTGCACCGAACCGAGCTTCATGCCGTCGACCGCGTAGAAATCGTTGAAGGCGAATTCCTTGAAACGGTTGTCGAAGACCTCGCCGTCCTCGGCGTTGTCCGGTCGGACGAGGTACAGGTCCACGCAATGCCGCATCAGGTGTCGACCGACCAGCCCCGACC
>CAZZWY010000136.1:0-1247 GCA_964657785.1 uncultured Acetobacteraceae bacterium | reverse complement strand
CTTCCGCACGGTCTGGCACCCCGACGGCGTGATGATGGCGACCTGGTGCCAGGGGACCGTCGACGAATTCATCGCAATGAGCCGCAAGGGCATGGAGAACGGCGTCTCGATCCTGCATTTCCTCGGCGGCCAATCGGTCGACGTCGATCGCAGCAGGATATTCGGCGTCTGCAGCGCACCGGCCGCGAGGAAGATTTGTTTGCCGCGCAAGGTGATGGTTTCGCCTCGGTAACGGCACTCCGCGCCACGTGCGCGTGATCGATCGGCGTCGATACGAAGCACCTGGCAATCGTCGAGCAGCACAGCGCCGAAATCCCGGATCGCCGGCGTCAAACAGATTCGCGCACTGTCGTTCTTGCAATTCGACGGGCAGGCGAACCCCTGGCAGCACTGGCAGCCCGAGACGTATTCACAGGCCAGTGGCAATTGATAAGGGTGCAGGCCTCGATGAGCGAACGATTCGAAGAGGCGGGTCGCGGCCCTCGTCAACGGCGGTGGCGCGGCGACGTACGACACTGGGTACGGGTCGGAACGCAGCGGATCCTGGGTGCCGCGGACGCGGTAGAGCTGTTCGGCGGCAGCGTAGTAGCGGCAGAACTTCGCATAGTCGAGCGGCCAGCAAGGCGCCTCGCCCGGACGCTGGGCGCCGCCCGGACCGGATCCGGTGAAATCGGCTTCATGGAACCGCTCGAGTGCCATGCCGTAGAGCGCGCTCGATCCGCCTGCGCCGGCGCCGATGAAGGGCACGAACTTCTTCGGCCGGGGGGCCGAGAGGTCGTGCACCTCGTCGTGGTAGCGGGCGGCTGACGCCAGAAGGCTCGCGGCACCCGCACCCAGCACCGCGCCTCGATTGCCGCCCAGCGTTTCGGCGTACGCCCCCGAAGCGGCCCTTGCCGGTGCAGCCAGACCTCGTTCGCAGAACACCACGCGCTTGCCCGCCCGCGCGAGCGCATGCCCGAGCGTCGAGCCAGCCACGCCGGTGCCGATGATGACGGCGTCCCAAAGCTCTCCGGCGATGGCGGCCGTGTCGATGATCGGAGGCGTCGTCAAGCGATCACCCGCGGATGCGCTTCGGGGAAGTCGAAAGCATCGAAGGATCGTACGTCAACCCCCGAATGCAGAAGAGGGCCCGCAGGCCCTCTTCGTCGATCTCAGCGCTCGATCGGCGCCGATGAATTTGTGCTTAGGCCTTGTCGGCGTTACGACGACGCGTCACGAAACCCAGGCCGCCGAGCGCAAGGCCGACG
>CAZZWY010000135.1:0-8946 GCA_964657785.1 uncultured Acetobacteraceae bacterium | reverse complement strand
CGCTCGCGGCGCTCACCGCCTGACGCTCCGAGCCCGCACCCCCTGACGCCAGCCATGCCATGACCCGGATGCACGTCTCGGCCGACGCCGAATTCATGATGCGCGACACCGCGTCGCACCCGCCGGCCCATGCCCCGGCCTACAAGACGAGCGTGCTGCGCTCGCCGCGGCTCGCGCCGATCTCGCTGCAGCAATCGCTCTCCGAGGTCACCGCGCCGGTCTTCCGGCCGGAGGAGCTCGGGCCCCTCGACCACGACCTGATCATGAACCATGCCCGGCAGGGCCTGCCGGTCGGCGAGCGGATCATCGTGCACGGCTACGTCCAGGACCAGATCGGCCGGCCGGTCGACGGCGCGCTGGTCGAAGTGTGGCAAGCCAATGCGAGCGGCCGCTACCGCCACAAGAGAGACGCCTACATCGGCGCGCTCGACCCGAACTTCGGCGGCTGCGGCCGGATGCTGACCGACGCGAACGGCTACTACGCGTTCCGCACCATTCGCCCCGGCCCGTACCCCTGGCGCAACCGGGTCAACGACTGGCGGCCGGCGCACATCCACTACGCCATCTCCGGCCATGGCTGGGTGCAGCGGCTCGTCACGCAGATGTATTTCGAGGGCGACCCGCTGATCGCCAGCTGCCCGATCCTCGACGCCGTCGGCAGCGAGCAGCAGATTCGCGGCCTGATCGCGCTGCAGGATGTCGGCGCCTTCGTGCCGCTCGATTCGCGTGCGTATCGTTTCGACATCGTCCTGCGCGGCCACCGGGCGACGCTGTTCGAGAACCATGTCCAGCAGCGCCCGGCGACGTCGACGACCGAAGGAGACCGGCGATGAGCGAATCCACGCCCTTCGCGGCGCCGGGCGGCAGCCGTCCGGTCGTCCGCCGTGAAACCGCCTCGCAGACGGCCGGGCCCTACGTGCACATCGGCCTGGCGCCGAAGGTGGCCGGCTTCGACATCTTCGAGCGCGATTTCGGCAGCACCCTGACCCACGTCGACACCCGCGGCGAGCGCATCGGCATCGAGGGCCGGGTCTTCGACGGCATCGGCACGGTGTTGAAGGATGTGCTGATCGAGATCTGGCAGGCCAATGCCGAGGGCCGGTACGCCCATCCGGCCGACCGCCAGCCGGGCAAGGCGATCGACCCGAACTTTCGCGGCTGGGGCCGGGCCTGTACCGACTTCGAGACCGGCGTGTACCGTTTCGACACGATCAAGCCGGGCGTGGTCGAGGGCCGCAACGGCCGCTTCATGGCGCCGCACATCAGCTTCTGGATCGTCGCCCGCGGGATCAACCTGGGCCTCCACACCCGGATGTACTTCAGCGACGAGCGCGACGCGAACGCGAACGACGCGGTGCTGAACGTGATCGAATGGGAGGCCCGCCGCGCGACGCTCCTGGCCGTTCGGGAAGATCGGCAGGGAGAGGTCGTCTACCGCTTCGACATTCGGCTGCAGGGCGACGCCGAGACGGTGTTCTTCGACGTCTGACTCCCCGAAAAGGAAGCGCCATGCGCAGAGCCATCGCGACAGTCTCCCTGAGCGGCACGCTCCGGCAAAAGCTCGAGGCGATCGCCGCGGCGGGCTTCGATGCGATCGAATTGTTCGAGGCCGATTTCATCAACTACAACGGCAGCGCGAAGGACCTGCGCCTGCTGGCCGACGACCTCGGGCTCGGCATCGACCTCTACCAGCCGCTGCGCGATTTCGAGGGGATGCCCGAGGCGCTCCACCGGCGCAACCTCGACCGGGCCGAGGCCAAGTTCGACCTGATGCAGACGCTCGGCGCACCGCTGATGCTGGTGTGCTCCAACACCTCGCCGCAGTCGCTGGCCGGACCCGATCTCGCCGCCGGGCAGCTGCACGCGCTGGCCGATCGCGCGGCCGCGCGCGGCCTCAGGATCGGCTATGAGGCGCTCGCCTGGGGCCGCTGGGTCAAACGCTTCGGCGAAGCCTGGGCCATCGTCCGGCAGGCCGGTCATCCGAACCTCGGCCTGATTCTCGACAGCTTTCATACGTTGTCGCTCGACGACGACCCTGTGCCGATCCGCGCCATTCCGGGCGAGAAGATCTTCTTCGTGCAGATGGCCGATGCGCCGATGCTGGCGATGGACGTGCTGCAGTGGGCCCGCCACCATCGCAACTTCCCCGGACAGGGCCAGTTCGATGTCGAGCATTTTTTCGAACAGGTGCTGCTCGCCGGCTACACCGGCACGTTGTCGCTCGAGATCTTCAACGACGTCTTCCGCGGCACGCCGAATCGGCGCATCGCCGTCGACGCGATGCGGTCGCTGCTGTTCCTCGAGAGTCAGGTGCGGATTCGCCTCGAGCGCGGGGGCACGGATCCGCTGCCGAACGTCGCGCTGGCGCGGCCCCCGGAGCCCTCGGCGCTGACCGGCTTCGCGTTCGTCGAATTCAGGGTCGACGCGTCGAACGCCGAGGCGCTGGGCGCGATGCTCACCCGCTTCGGCTTCATGCGCTACGGCCGGCATCGCTCGAAGGCGGTGACCCTGTGCCGGCAGGGCGGCATCCACCTTGTGATCAACGCCCAGCCGGAGCCGGGGGCCGAGCCGTCGATCGACGACGCGGGCGCGCGGGTGACGACGTTCGGTCTCCTGACGCCCGACCCCGGGGCGGCTGCCGCGCGCGGCAGCGCCCTGCTCTCGACCCGTTGCGACAGCCCGCGCGGCGCCCAGGAGCTCGAGCTCCCGGCGATCGTGTCGCCGGGCGGCATCGTGCTGCAGTTCGTGCCCGGGGGTCGGAACATCGACGCGGACTTCGTGGCCGCCGACCCGCAGCCGGTCGCCGGTCCGGCCGACGCCCACCTGCTGGCCATCGACCACGTCGCGCTCGCCCTGGCCAACGACCAACTCGACACCTGGACCTTGTTCGGCCGCGCCGTCCTGGGCCTGGCCGGCGGCGAGAGCCTGGAGCTCGCCGACCCGTTCGGCCTGATCCGCAGCCGCGGCGTCTCCAACGCCGACGGCAGCGTGCGCGTCGTGCTCAACGTGTCGATCGGCCAGCACACCGGCACGGCCCGCCAGGTGAGCGCTTCGGGGCGGTCCGGCGGGCGGGTGCACCACATCGCGCTGCGCTGCGCGGACATCTTCGACTCGGTGGCGCAGTTGCGGGCGAACGGCGTGCGCTTCGTGCCGATTTCGGCGAACTACTACGACGACCTGCTGGCACGCCTCGCTCTCGACGAGGAACTGGTTCGCCGCATGCAGTCGCTGGACATCCTCTTCGATCCGTCGCCGCAGGGGGGCCGCTACCTGCATGCCTACAGCGAGCCCTTCGCGGACGGATTCTTCTTCTTCGAGGTGGTCCAGCGCGAGGACTACGACGGCTATGGCGCCGTCAACGCGCCCGCACGGCTCTCCTCGCAGGCGCAGCGGTCGTTCTGACGCAGACGCACGCCGCGGTCGAGCGCGTCGGTCGATTTCATCACAGCGAGGGCCGAACCATCTGGCACTGGTTCGGCAGGGCGAGCTCCTCGCCGCTGAATTTCGCTTCGGTGCGAAAGCCCCACTGCGTGCCCTCGACCCCCACCCGCACCGTCTTGCCGTCGACCGGCGCGATCGTGTTGACGACTTGCGGAATCAGCATCTGATGGTCCTCGGCGCGCATCCGCACCGGGCCGAGCGGCGAGTCGATCGTGAGGCCCTCCATCGCGGCGGCGAGCTTTCTCGGGTCGGTCGACTGCGCCTTGCCGACGGCCGCCGCGATCAGGCGCGGCACGAGGTCGAAACGCGGCGCGAGGAATTCCTTGCCGGTCTTGGCGGTGTAGGCCTGCGCCATCGCGTCGACCTGCGGCACGCCGGTCTCGCCCGCATGCCATTCGGTGACGTGGGTCAGGCGGCCGAGGTTCGGCCCCGCGACGGCGGCGGTCGTCACCATGCCGGGCTGGGCGCCGGCGGTGTGGTTGAAGATGCGCAGGTTGAGCCCCGCATCGGCCGCGGCGCGGTAGAAGAGGCTCAGGTCGGGGCCCCAGTTGCCGCTGATCACGGTGTCGGCACCGGTCTGCTTGATCTTCGCGATGTAGGGCGCGAAGTCCTTGACGCGGCCCATCGGGATGTACTCCTCGCCGACGAAGACGACATCCGGCCGCGCCTGCGAGAACATCTCGCGGCCGTACTTCGCCCACTGCCGGCCGTGGGTGTAGTCCTGGTTGAAGAGGTAGACGTTCTTCACGTCGGGCAGCTTGGCGACGAACTTCGAGAGCGCCTTCATCTTCATCGCCGTGTTGGCCTCGACCTGGAAGTACCAGTAGTTGCAGTGCTTGCCGGTGAGGTCCGGGTCGACCGACGAGTAGTTCATCACCAACACCGGGTGTTCCGGGTCGCGCAGCGCCCGCTTGGCGGCGACGTCGACGAGCCCCGCGATCACCGCGGAGCCGGAGCCGCCCGAGATGATGATGGTCGCGCCGCGATCCATCGCCGCCTGCATCGCGCTCTGGCTGTCGGGCACCGAGACCTTGCTGTCGTACTCGAGGATCTCGAGCTTCGTGCCCTTCGCGCCGACCCCGCCGGCCGCATTCACCTGCTGGGCCGAGATCTGGACGTGCGCCAGCATCGCCTGGCCGATCCCGGCGAACGGGCCGGAGAGGCTGTCGATGAAGGCGATCTTCAGGGTCGGCTCCTCGGCTCGCGCGGCCGTCCCGCAGAAGGCGATTGCGGCGAAGGCCAGCGCGTGCAGTGCCGCGCCCGGGCGGACGGCGAAATGGGGCATGGTGTTGTCTCCAGTGGACTCTTCGGTGGGGGCCGGTACGATCGTCCGGGCTCTGTCGGGCCGGTACGACTCGCGCGACGACCAGGCCGCCGCGAACCCAAGCTTCCGTCTTTGCCCAGACGCTGACAAGCCGAAGACACCCTCGATCGCTCATCGGAAACCCGGGGACGCGTCTCTGCGCCACCTCGACCACCTGACCCGAAAGCCCCGCGCCGAATGCTCACCACCCTGCTGATCGCCAACCGCGGCGAGATCGCCGTCCGACTGATCCGTGCGGCGCGCGATGCGGGCCTCGGTAGCGTCGCCGTCCATGCCCGCGACGATGCCGAGGCGCTGCACGTCCGCCTCGCCGATCGGGCCGTCGCGCTGGCCGCGGCCGGCCCCGCCGCCTACCTCGACGTCGCGGCCTTGATCGCGGCGGCCCGGCAGAGCGGCGCCGATGCGCTCCATCCCGGCTACGGGTTCCTGAGCGAGCGCGCCGGTTTCGCCCGCGCCTGCGCCGAGGCCGGCATCACCTTCGTCGGCCCGACGCCAGCGCAGCTCGAACTCTTCGGCGACAAGGCGCGGGCCCGCGAACTCGCGCAGGAGTGCGGCGTGCCGCTGCTGCCCGGGACCGGTGCGGCCGGCATCGACGAGATCGCCGCCTTCTTCGCCGAGCAGCGCCGCACCGACCCGACGTGCGGCGTGATGCTGAAGGCGGTTGCCGGCGGCGGGGGGCGCGGCATGCGCGTCGTGACCGACCCGGCCCGCCTCGCCGAGGCCTACGCCCGCTGCGCCTCGGAAGCCAGAGCGGCGCATGACGGACGATCAGCGCGACATGATGATCGGCGAGGCGCGGCACCTCGAGATCCAGGTCGTCGGCGACGGCACCGACGTGATCGTGCTCGGCGAACGCGAGTGCACGCTGCAGCGCCGCTTCCAGAAGCTGGTCGAGATCGCGCCGAGCCCGACCCTCGCGGCCGGCCTGCGCGACCGGCTCTGCAGTGCTGCGCTGAGTCTGGCGCGCGCGAGCCGGCTCGTCAGCCTCGCGACCTTCGAGTTCCTCGTCGATCCGAGCTCGACCGCGCTGCCGTTCGTGTTCATCGAGGCCAACCCGCGCCTGCAGGTCGAGCACACCGTGACCGAGGAGGTGTTCGGCGTCGACCTCGTCCAGGCGCAGCTCGCGATCGCCGGCGGCGCGACGCTCCGGTCGCTCGGCTTCGACCCTTCGGCGCCGCCGCGGCCGCAGGGCTTCGCGGTGCAGTGGCGCATCAACGCCGAGACGCAGGATGCGCAGGGCGAGGTGCGGCCCTCCTCCGGCCGCATCGGTCGGCTCGATCTCCCGAGCGGCCCCGGCGTGCGCGTCGACACCCATGCGGTGAGCGGCGCGGCGCCGTCGCCGCACTACGACACCTTGCTCGCGAAGCTGATCGTGAGCCAGCGGGGCACCGACTTCGGCGCCGTGCTGCGCCGCTCGCGGCGCGCCCTCGCCGAGTGCCGCATCGAGGGCCTCGCGACCAATCTGCCGCTGCTGCGCGTGCTCGCCGCGGCGCCCGAGGTGCAGGCGCAGACGCCGCTGCACACACGCTGGATCGAGGCGCACTGGACTGCGCTGCGGGGCGAGCTGCCCCGCCACACCGATCGTGTCGAAGCCGCGCCGGCGAGCGATGCCGCCCCGCGCACCGAAGCGCCGATTCCGGCAGGGCAGACGGCCTTGCGCGCGCCGACCGCCGGGCGCGTCGTGCGCTGCGCGGCCGCGGTCGGCGACGAGCTCGCGGCGGGCGCCGATGCGGTCGTGCTCGAGGCGATGAAGATGGAGCACGTGCTCGAGGCGCCGTCCCGGCTCGTCGTGCAGGAATGGCGCGTGGCCGAGGGCGATTTCGTCGACGAAGGGCAGGTGCTGCTGGTGGCGGTGTCGATCGACGGCGTAGACGCGGCGACCGGCGCGCCCCCCGAGGCCGACCTCGACCACGTCCGCGCCGATCTGCAGCGCGTGATCGACCGCGCCGCCTTCACGCTCGACGCGAACCGCCCGGTGCCGGTGGCGCGCCGCCACGCGAGCGGCGGGCGCACTGCGCGCGAGAACATCGCGGACCTCTGCGACGCCGGCTCGTTCGACGAATACGGCGCCTTCGCGATCGCCGCGCAGACGCGCCGGCGCAGCCGCGAGGACCTGATCGCCAACACGCCCGCCGACGGCATGGTGACCGGCACCGGCACCGTCAACGCCGCCCTCTTCGGCGCGGAGCGCTCGCGTTGCGTCGTGATGGCGTACGACTACACCGTGCTCGCCGGCACGCAGGGCATGAGGAACCATGCGAAGACCGACCGCATGCTCGGCCTCGCGCACAAGCTCTCCCTGCCGACGGTGCTCTTCGCCGAAGGGGGCGGGGGCCGGCCGGGCGACACCGACCACGCCCTCGTCGCCGGCCTCAACAACCACACCTTCACCAACTTCGCGGCGCTCTCGGGCAAGGTGCCGGTGGTCGGCATCGTCCACGGCCGCTGCTTCGCCGGCAACGCGGCGCTCGTCGGCTGCAGCGACGTCATCATCGCGACCGACGCCACCAACCTCGGCATGGGCGGCCCGGCGATGATCGAGGGCGGCGGCCTCGGCGTCTTTCCGCCCGAGGCGATCGGGCCGGCCGCGGTGCAGGCGGCGGGCGGCGTCGTCGACGTGCGGGTCGCCGACGAGGCCGAGGCCGTCGCCGTCGCGCGCCGCTACCTCGGCTACTTCCAGGGCCGCACCGCGCAGTGGCAGGCGCGCGACGCGCGCGAGTTGCGGCACCTGATTCCGGAGAACCGGCTGCGCGTCTACGACATCCGCGCCGTGATCGAGACGCTCTGCGACACCGGCTCGGTGCTCGAACTGCGCCGTGAATTCGGTGCCGGCATCGTGACCGTACTCGCCCGCATCGAGGGCCGGCCGATCGGCCTCTTCGCCAACAACCCGATGCACCTCGGCGGCGCGATCGACCCCGACGCCGCCGACAAGGCCGCGCGCTTCCTGCAGCTCTGCAACGCCCACGACCTGCCGATCCTCTCGCTCTGCGACACGCCCGGCTTCATGGTCGGCCCCGAGATCGAGCGCCTCGCCAACGTGCGGCATGCGTGCCGGCTGTTCCTCAACGCCTCGCACCTGCAAGTGCCGTGCTTCACCGTCGTGCTGAGGAAGGGCTACGGGCTGGGCGCGCAGGCGATGGCGGTCGGCGGCTTCGATGCGCCGGTCTTCACCGTCTCGTGGCCGACCGGCGAGTTCGGCGCGATGGGGCTCGAGGGCGCGGTCAAGCTCGGCTTTCGCAAGGAACTCGACGCTGCCGCGGCCGGCGCCGAGCGCGACGCGCTTTACCGAAAGCTGGTCGACCGGCAGTACGAGGACGGCTCGGCGATCAACATGGCGACGGTGCTCGAGATCGACGCCGTGATCGACCCGGCAGAGACGCGCGGCTGGCTGATTCGCGGGCTCGACGGGGTGGCCGGGCTGGCGCGGCGGAGGGACGCGGGTGGGGCGCTGCGGATGATCGACGGCTGGTGATCGCGGTCGCTCGGCCGCCCACCCGCCTGCGTGACCGAATCGATCTCAAGCCCCGTCCTTCGCCGCCCGGCTCCACGCCTGGTTCGCCGCGATCAGCCGGGCGAGCATCGCCATGAACGTCGCCCGCTCTGCCTTGGTCAACGGCGCCAGCATGCGGTCCTGCGCGCGTTGCATGCCGGGCATCAGTTCGTCGAGCAGCTGCGCGCCGGCCGGCGTGACGGCGAGCAGCCGCACCCGCTTGTCGTCGGGCGAGACGCGGCGTTCGATCAACCCCCGGTTCTCGAGGCGGTCGACCACGGTGCCGATGGTCGAGGTGTCGAGCCCGATGCGGACCGCGCACGTCCGCTGATCGAGGCCGGCCTCGCGGGCGGCGGTGAAAAGCAGCGCGAACTGCACCGGCGTCACGCCGTGCTCGGCGGTTTCGTCGAGAAAGATGCCGACCGCGATCTGCTGCAGGCGCCGGATCGAATAGCCCGGCAGGTCTTGCAGCGCCTCGGGGGGACGCTTGGTCGCCATCGTCGCAATGCTCCCAGGGTTTGCCCTCGGTGGGCGTGCCGAGTTTACTTCTACACTGATTGTCAGTACACGGACGATATTGATCGGCAGCCCGGATCGGGACTCGCCGACGCTTCGAGGACGCCGATGCCGACCCCAGCTACCCACCACGTTCCGGTCCTCGTCGCGGGCGGCGGCATCGGCGGCGTCG
>CAZZWY010000134.1:0-8977 GCA_964657785.1 uncultured Acetobacteraceae bacterium | reverse complement strand
CGGTCAAGGTCGTGCTCTGCAACAACGGCCACATGGGCATGGTTCGGCAGTGGCAACAGCTCAACCACGGCAATCGCCTGAGCCACAGCTACAACGAGGCGCTGCCGGACTTCGTCCAGCTCGCCCAGGCGTTCGGCTGGCGCGGGCGCAGCGTCGCCGACCCGGCCGAGCTCGACGCGGCGCTCGCCGATTGCCTGAACGCCGAAGGGCCGTATTTTCTCGACGTTCGGGTCGCGGCGCAGCAGAACTGCTTTCCGATGATCCCGTCGGGGCAGGGGCATCACCGCATGATGTTGTCGGAAGGGCAGTGGTACGAGGAGACGGGCGGCTGAGGCCGCGCTAATGGAACGACACCAGGGCCAGTACCTGGGTCCCTCCGACCATGTAGGTCGACAGCGGCGGCTCGGTGCGTTCCATCCGGACCAGGCCGACGCCGGGGCAGTACCACTCGAGCGTGGTGAGCGGCGCCTCGCGCCATTCGATGATCGGATCGGCATACACCCGCATCGTGGCCGTGCCGCGCACGCGCAGGCAGGCGGTGTAGCGACCGGCCGGGGTGTCGACACGCTGGTTGTCCGCTTCGATGCGGTAGGTCATCGGCACCGGCGCATAGGTGTAGCGGGCCTCGCGCGGGAAGTCGAACTTGCGCATCAGCAAGTAGGCCGTGGTCGGCGCCTCCCACCGCGTCCCGACGGTGTACGGCGCCTTCAGCACATAGCGCTGCGGCGGATCCGGACGCGGCGCCTGATCGAAGAGCGCCCGCGTCGCGATTCGCCGGATGCCGCTCGCGTCGGCGCGGAGCCAGTAGTCGATGCCCTCGTCGCTGCGACGGCGCCAGGCCGCTTCCTGGTCGCCACCGCCGGGCAAGCGCTCCTCGCCCAGCGTCGTCAGGCTCAGCGTGTGCTGTTCGGTGTTGCCGTCGCTCCACTGGGTGGCGACGCTGTAGGTCCAGCGGTGGTCGGCTTCGAGCGGGAAGAGCACGTCTCGCGGGGTGTTGCGGCCGCAGCCGGCGAGCAGGGTCAGGCCCAGCGCCACGCCCGTCCACGACCTCGCTTCGAGCAGGCTGCGCATCACTTTTCCGGCAGCTGAACGCTCGGCAGATCACGCAGCTTGATCACCTGACTGTCGTTGCCGGCGCGCATCCACTGCACGCCGCTCGGTGGGGTGCGCGGCTCGGCGACTCCCATCTGCGAGATGCCGCCCCGCATCTTCTGCGTCCCTTCGTTCAACCGCAGGTGCATCTCCTTCGTGTAGCGCAGCCGATAGGCCCGCGGCTGCGCGCCCACCTGCCCGTCCTGCAGCGTGTTGACCCACACGTAAAGACCCCCGGCGTGCTTGGCGTTCGGCTCGTCGACCATGGCGGCCAGCAGCACGAAACGTTCGGGCAGCGCATCGTCGCTCGGCCAGCCCAGCAGGTCGTTGATCACCGTGCTGCCATGAAAGTACAGGACGGTGACGCCGATTACCAGCAGGCCCTTCAGCCACGCCGGCCAGCGCGACCACAGCAGCGCGAGCAGCGCCAGGAACAGCAGCGCGGCGTAGCCGAGGACGACCGGCAGCGTCATGGCTGCCGCACCAGCCGCTTGGGCAAGGTGTTGACGTCGGCGACGCTGCCGTCCGCGCGCAGGGTGAACCGCGCCGCCGTGGCCTCGTCGCCCTGTCGTTCGAGCCGCCGCTCGCCGTGGAACACGACTTCGGCGCGTGGGTTGACCTTCAGGATCGACACCGTCACATCCACGGGCTGGTGGTCGCGCGACTGGTAGTACTGGACGTTGACGGTAAATTCGCCCGGCACGATGCCGCGCAGGGTCACCACTTCCTGGCGGATCGGGCTCTCGATGCGCTTTCCGTCGATGATGATCACGTCGTTGCCCTCGCCGCGATCGTCGCGGTCGAGGTGCATCAGCCCCGCGTTCGGCTGCTTGAACCAGACCGTGTTGCCGGCCGGGTCCTCGACCCAGGTGTCGATGTCGTTCGGATTGCGATCCGGCCAGGAGACGCTGATCAGGAACTCCGCCTTCGACGGCACGTCGCCGGTCTTGCTGGCTTTCGGATTCATGGCGATCAGCGCGATGATGAAGCAGAACACGAAGGCGATCAGCATGTTGAAGAGCATGTCGTAGAAGGGATCGACCTCGGCTTCGCGGGCGGGGCGGCGCGGGTGGGCCATCAGCCCCCGCTCCCCGTCCTGCCGCTGCGCTCGAGGCCGAGGCGCTGCAGCTCCGCGACCAGGCTATCGGCATAGCGGTCGAGCCGCGTCAACTGCAGGCCGAGCAGGATATTGCCGACCAGACCGACCATGGTCGTCAGCAAGGCCACGCCGAGCCCGGTCGTCAGGCTGCGCAGCAGCTCCTGCGACTGCGCCGGATCGAAGCTCTGCACCTCGCCGATGGTGAGCGCGAGGATCGAAAAGCCGATCACCTTGCCGAGGAGGCCCAGCTTGAGCTGAATGCCGTTGACCCACCAGGCGGTGGTGTGCGGGCCATGGGTTCGCTCCAGCAGCAGTCCGAGCGCGGTGGCGGCATCGGGCTCCGGGCGGGTGACGGCGTGCAGGTAGTCGGCGCCCCAGCCGCTGGCGTGGAAGCCGGTGCCGGCGCCGGCTCGGTGCGTGCCCTCCTCGACCCAGCGCCGCTGACGCTGCAGTTCGCGCGACCGGGCGCCGCACCAGAGCGTCGCACCGCCGAAGACGACCATGATCACGAGCGTGATGCCGGTCGGGTCGGCATGCAGCAGCAGCGCCCAGACCCCACGCACGCCGAGCAACCAGGTCGCGAACGCGAGCACGCCGCCGAACGCGAGCCACTCGAGCCACAGCGGCTCGATCGTGCGCGTCTGCGGCATCGACCTGGCCATGCTCATCGCAACAGGACGACGGCCAGCGGGAACGTCGCGAAGGTCACGACGGTGGTGATCAGCACGACCCGCGCGATGCGGCCGGCATCGGCGCTGAAGCGCTCGGCGAGCATCGGCACGTTGCTCGCGCTCGGCAAGGCTGCGGTCAGCACCAGCACCATCAATGAGAAGCGCTCGAGCGGCGCGCCGAACAGGGTCGCCGCCGTTCCCACCGCGAGGACGAGCGCCGGGTGCACGATCGACTTGGCCATGACGAGCTGCAGCACGTCGCTGCGCCCACCCGGCGCCTGCGCGCCTGACCCGAAGCGCCGCGAGCGGGCCAGCACGGCACCGATCGTGAAGAGCGCCGTCGGCGAGGCCGAATCCGCGAGCATCTGCACCGTGCGCAGCGCCACGCCGGGCAGTTGCCAGCCGGTGGCGGTCGAGAGGCACCCGAGGGCGATCGCCCAGGGCAAGGGGTTTCGCACCATGCCGCGCAAACCCTGTGCCACGGCGCGGCGGGCGCCGTCGTCACCCGCCGCGTCCAGGCGCGAGAGCGCGATGCAGAGCGACGAGGTGAACACCATGTCGACCGCGAGCGCGACGATGGCCGGCCCGGCGGCCTTCTGCCCGAGCAACGCGACCAGCAGCGGCACGCCCATGAAGCCGGAATTCGGGAAGGCGCCGACGAGGGCGCCGAAGGAGGCATCGTTCCAGCCGATGCGGCCGCGACGCGTGAGTCCCACGATCAACGCGACCATCGCGAGGGCACACAGCAGGTACGTGAGCACCACGCTCGCATCGAGCAGTCGCACGATCGGCGTGGTCGACGCGAAGCGGTAGAGCATGCACGGCAACGCGAAGAAGAGTACGTAGACGTTGAGGCCGGGAATCGCCTCGAACGGCAGCATCTGCCGGCTGGCCGCGAGGTAGCCGCAGAGCACGAGCGCGAAGAACGGGAAGGTCGTTGCGACGGTTTGCCCCATGGCCCCGGCGCCGCGGGCGTCATGCCGGCGGCGCCATCTCCTCTCCGGCCATCTCCTCCGGGGCGATCGCGCCGCCGATGCTGCCAGGAGCGCCGCTGACGAACTGCTTCATCGGCGATCCCGGACGCACCTGCCTCAGCCCGCCGTCTGCATGTAGACGACGTGCGTTTCCATGTGCTCGTAGAGGCCGTGCTTGCCGTCGGCGCCGCCGATGCCCGACTTGCGCCGGCCGGCATGGAAGCCCTGCATCGCCTCGAAGTGCTCGCGGTTGATGTAGGTCTCGCCGAAGCGCAGCTCGCGCACCGCCTTCATCGCCTGGTTCAGGTCCTTGGTGAAGATCGACGAGGTCAGGCCGTAGTCCGAATCGTTGGCGAGCGCCAGCGCTTCGTCCAGGTTCTCGACGATCTGCATCGGCAGCACCGGGCCGAACACTTCCTTGCTCATCACGTCCATGCCGGTGTGGCAACCGAGCAGCACGGTCGGCTCGTAGTGGTAGCCGGCCTTGTCGGAGATCCTGCCGCCGGTCAGCACCTGGGCGCCCTGGCCCTTCGCCGCTTCGACCATCGCGGCCATCTTGTCGCGGCCGACCTTGGTGACGAGCGGGCCCATGTGCAGCCCCGCCTCGGTGCTCGGGTCGCCGTATTTGGTGGCGGCCATCAGCTTGCTCACCTTGTCGGCCAGCGCCTCCGCGACCTTGCGCTCGACGTAGACGCGCTCGGCGGCGTTGCAGGCCTGCCCGGTGTTCAGCACGCGCGAGTTGAACAGGGCGTTCGCCGTCAGTTCGAGGTCGCAATCGGCGAGCACGATCGCCGGCGCCTTGCCGCCGAGTTCGAGGTTGACGCGCGTGAGGTGCTTGCCGCAGGCCTGCATGATGCGCGAGCCGGTCTCGACGCTGCCGGTGAAGCTGACGAGGCCGACGTCCTTGTTGTCGGTCAGCGTGGCGCCCGTCTCGCGGCCACCGCACACCAGATTGAACACGCCCTTGGGCAGGTCGGTCTGGTCGACCAGCTCGGCGAACTCGAAGGCGTTGATCGGCGTCTCTTCGCTCGGCTTGATCACGATCGTGTTGCCGGTGACGAGCGCCGGCCCGAGCTTGCGTGCGATCAGGAAGAACGGGAAGTTCCACGGCAGGATGCCGGCGACCACGCCGATCGGCTTGCGGTAGACGAGGATCTGCTCGCCAGGCCGGTCGCTGCTGACGATTTCGCCTTCGATGCGGCGCGCCCACTCGGCCATGTAGTCGATGTAGCTCGCCGCGAATTCGATCTCGACCGCGGCCAGCTCCGGCACCTTGCCTTGTTCGAGCACCAGGGTGCGCGCGAGCCGCGGCGCGTTCTCGCGGATCTTCGCGGTGATCTGGCGCATGTAGTTCGCGCGCTGGATCGCCGGCAGCTTCTCCCACGCCGGCTGTGCCTTCTTCGCCGCGGCGACCGCGCGCTCGACGTCGGCGGCGCCGCCGTCGGGCACCTGCGCGATCGGCTTGTCGGTCGCCGGGTTCAGGACCGAGATGGTCTTGCCCGTCCCTTCGACCCAGGCGCCATCGATGTAATTGCGAAATACCTTGTCATAGGCCATGAGGTTGTCCTTTCGAGAGAAGCGGCTTACTTGCCGACCTTGAAGACCAGGACGGAGCCGCCCTGCGGATTGACCACCTTGCGATCCGGAAGAATCGCATTGAACGCACCCTGGATGCGCTCGGCATCCACGCCCCAGCCCGACTGCACGGCGATGTACTGCTCGCCATCGACTTCGAACGACGACGGCACGCCGACGACGCCCGACGGCGCCGGGAACTGCCACAGCACCTCGCCGTTGCGGGCGTCGTAGGCGCGGAACAGGCGGTCGTTCGTGCCGCCCGCGAAGACCAGGTTGCCCGCGGTCGTCATCAGCGGCGCCCAGAGGAAGGTCTTGAACTTGTGCGCCCACGCCAGCTTGCCGGTCTTCATGTCCCAGGCCTGCAGCTCACCCACCGTCTGATCCGGGTTCGGCACGCGAATGCTCCCGAGCACCGCATCGAGCGGATAGCC
Organism: uncultured Acetobacteraceae bacterium; assembly: GCA_964657785.1. GTDB lineage: Bacteria > Pseudomonadota > Gammaproteobacteria > Burkholderiales > Burkholderiaceae_C > LMDS01. The sequence goes on along the minus strand of CAZZWY010000134.1, from coordinate 3,132 downwards.
GATGTAGACGTCGCCCGGCTTGTACTTGACGTTTTCGCCCTGCGGGAGCACGCCGCACATGTTGTTGTTGGCGGGTACGTAGAGCAGGCCGGTGCCGGGGTTGTAGGCCTCGGGCGGCCAGTCCTTGCCGCCCCAGGCGCCAGGGCAGAACGCCGCGCCGTGGCCGATGCCGGGCGTCTTCGAATCGTCATAGGTCAGGCGGCCGGTTTTGGCGTCGACGCCGGTGACGACGTTGTTGTTGACGTACGGCCAGGCCTTGACATAGCCGAGCTGATCGCCCTTGCGTTCGAGCATCCACAGGTAGCCGCTGCGGCCCGCGTGCACCGCGGCCTTGATCGGCTTGCCTTCGAAGACCGTGTCGATGAGCAACGGCGCGGACACCTCGTCCCAGTCCCAGGCGTCGTTGTGCTGGTACTGGTGGTGGCCCTTGATCGCGCCGCTATCCACGTCGACCGCGATCACCGACGAGGTGTAGAGGTTGTCGCCCTTGCGCGTGTCGGCCGTCCAGGGTGACGGATTGCCGGTGCCCCAGTACGCAAGTCCCGCCTGAGGATCGTAGCTGCCGGTGATCCAGATCGAGCCGCCGCCGGTCTTGTAGGCATCGCCCGCAGGCCAGCTGTCGTTGCCGGCTTCGCCGGGGCCGGGAACCGTGTAGGTGCGCCAGGCTTCCTTACCGGTCTCGGCGTCGAACGCTGCGATAAAGCCGCGGACGCCCATCTCCCCGCCGGACGAGCCGACCATGATCTTGCCCTTGGCCGCGAGCGGCGCGAGCGTCATGTAGTAGCCGTTCTTCCACTCGCAGGCCGGCGCGCTCCAGAGCGTCTTGCCGCTCTTGGCATCGAGCGCGACGAGCTTGCAGTCGACGGTTGCGACATAGACCTTGTCGCCGTACAGCGCCACGCCGCGGTTGGTCGGATGCAGCTGCATCATCTCGGCAGGAACCTGCGGCTTGAAGCGCCACAGTTCGTTGCCGGTCTTGGCATCGAGCGCGATCACCTGGCTGCCGGGGGTGGTGACGTACATGTAGCCGCCGTTGACGATGGGCGGCGATTGGTGCCCTTCGGTCAGCCCGGTGGTGTAGGACCAGGCGAGGGTGAGCTTGCCGACGTTCTTGGTGTCGATCTTCTTCAGCGGGCTGTAGCCCCAGCCGGAGTAATTGCCGCGGTAGCTCAGCCAGTTGGCGGCCTCGGGCGACGCGAGTCGTGCATCGGTGACCGTGGGGTAGGGGCGCGTCTGCGCATGAGCCAATGACGCGACGGCACAGGCGACCGCGGTACAGGCGAACTTCAAGGTCGTTTTCATGGTGCTACTGTCTCCTTCGACGGGGTTGTTTTCGGACCGGCGAATGATCGATCGGTCCGGGGTGTTGATTCAGGCGGACTTGCCAGGAGCGGCGGTGAATGCGCCGGCGACGACGAGCTTTCCATCTTTCGAGGCGAGCGCCAGCGCCGGCAGCGGCCGCGGTGCCGGCCCGCCGACGACATTCGCTTCCTGCTGCGGCGCGAACTTCGAGAAATGGCAATAGCAGAGCAGCGCCTTCTCGGCGGCCACCCAGGAATTGACGTCGCAACCCTGGTGGGTGCAGAACGCCGAATACGCCACCACGCCCTCGGCCGCACGGCCGGCGGTGGGGGCATCGAGCGTCGACGGATCGAGCTTGACGAGCAGGATCCGGTTCAGCCGGGAGCCGTCGCGCAGTGCCTTGGATGCGGGGTCGTACGGATAGACGATGACCGGCTTCTGATCCAGCTTGATATCGGCCGCGGACAGCGGCTTCTTGGCATCGTCATCCACCCCGACGAGCCAGTCGCCCGGGGCCGGACCATCCTCCGCCCAGGCCATGCCGCCTGCGCCGGCGAGCGCCGCGCCCGCCGCTGCCTTCAACACCCGGCGCCGGCCAGCGTCGGCACCGCAGCGACCGCAACCGGCCTCGGCCGGCCGAATGTCAATGTCCTTCATCACGCGTTCCATCTGTCTCGAAGCGCAGATTTTTGTGGGGGATTCTGAATTCAGAATCCGTGTTTTCCCTGTCAGCACAACCCCGTGGCATCGTGTACGGTCCGCTCCGCGCCGCCTGATGGAGCACCGGACTCTAGTGCGCCCGGCAACGAATGCCACTCATGAATTCAGAGTACGTGAAGTAACAAAAACCTTTCGAGTCGTGCCGGTATTCTGAATACCGAATTCAGTCGGCGCTAGACTTCCGCTGCCATGAAAGTCATCGCCGCGTCGCCGAAGCTGGTCGCCAGAGTGCACGATGCGCTCGTCGCCGACATCGCGCAGGGCAGCCTGAGGCCCGGCGAACGGATCATCCAGGAACAGATCGCGCAGGTGCTCGGCGTCTCGAGGCAGCCGGTGCAGCAGGCCCTGCTGCTGCTGCGCAATCAGGGCGTGCTGCACGACGCACCCGGCCGCGGCCTGATCGTGGCGCCCATGGATCCCGATCACGTCCGCCACATGTACGACATCCGGGCGATGCTCGAGGGCCTCGCCTTCCGGCGCGCCGCCGAGTCGAATGCCGGCCCCGCGAGAAAGCTCGGGCCGAGGCTGATCCGCAACGGCCGCGAGGCGCTCGCCAGCGGCTCGGTGCCTGCACTGATCGCCGCCGACCTGGAATTCCACAGCCTCGTGCACGAGCTGTCCCGCAATCCCCTGATCGCGCCGACGATGGAGGCACAGTGGATCTACACGCAGCGGGTGATGGGCGAAGTCCTGATCCGGGACGACACCTCGCACGCCATCTGGGCGCAGCACGAAGCGATGCTCGACGCGGTGATCGCCGGCGACGGCGAGGCGGCCGAGCGCCTGGCCCGGGAGCACATCTCGGCGGCGGCGTCGATCGTCATCCGCCGACTGCAGGCCGAGTCGTCCGACCTGGCTGCGGCGGCAACGCCCTGCGCAGTTCCGGGCTCCTGGCTCGGGAACTCTGAATTCAGCAAAGCCGATGCGGCGGAATCGGCTCTACAGTATTCGTCCACCGCCCGCTCGGCCGCGGGCGACGCCGGGGTGGCCGAGCCACGAGACGACCGGGGCGCGGCCCCGACCCCCCCGTCGCAGAACGACAAAAGGAGACCTGCATGAGCCATCTGCTGGCCGTATCGGATGCGATCGCCGCGCACGCCCGACTGTTCC
>CAZZWY010000133.1:973-8981 GCA_964657785.1 uncultured Acetobacteraceae bacterium | reverse complement strand
GTCGAGCATGCGCTCGGCGTCGGTGTGCGGGTTGAGCGCGCGGCAGAGCGGCGCGTTCAGGTGCCGCAAGATGCTCGTGCGCAGCAGGAATTCCCGCACCTCGGTGCGCTGGCCGGCGAGCACGTCTTCGGCCAGGTAGTCGGCGACCGCCCGGTTCGAACCCGAGAAACGTTCGATGAAGCGGGCGCTGTCGGCATGGCGCTCGAGCGCGAGCGAGGCGAGCCAGAGGGCCGCCACCCAGCCCTCGGTCTTGTGGTGCAGCTGCGCCAGCGCCTCCGCGCCCACCGCCCCGACGTGACGCGCCTGGAAGAAGGCACTGGTCTCCGCGAAGCTGAAGCGCAGGTGATCGGCGTCCACCTCGATCAGGTCGCCCCGCGCCCGCAGCCTCCCCAGGCCGAGGTTGGGCAGGCTGCGCGAGCCGATCACCAGTTGCCCGCGCCGCGGCAGGTGGTCGATCACCTCGCGCAGCAGGCCGAGCACGGCCGGTTCCTGGATCGACTCGACCTCGTCGAGGAACAGCGCGAACGGCGACTGCACCCCGCTCAGGGCCTCGACGACGTCGAACGCGGCGCTGCTGCGCGGCGGCGTGTCGCCCGAGAGCAGCGCCACCGCCTGGCCGAAGCCGTTCAGAAAGCGCGAGAGGTCGTTGTCGGCACGGTCCAGCGTCAGCCACGCCGTCTCGGTGCCGGCCGCCTGCAGCCGGGCAAAACTCTGCAGCATCGCGGTGGTCTTGCCGAAGCCCGCGGGCGCGTGGACCAGCACCACCTTCGCGGCGCCCTGGCCGCAGATGCGATCGCCCACCGCCGATCGATGCACGTCCGCCGGCGTGGCGGCCGGCGGGCTGAGCTTGGTGAGGATGGCGGCGCCGAGCGGCACCTTGGTGCCCTCCGCGGCGATCCGGTTGGCTGGGGACACGGCGGGAGACGTCTCGACAAGAATGAGTGCCGATTGTCGCGACCGCGGCCGGCGCCGGAAGCCCGACGCGCTATCGGTTTCCCTAGCCAGGCGCGCGGGCGGCAGACGCCGTGGCTCGCCGAAAATCGTCGTTTCCGACGACCTCGGTCGGTCGGACGCTCGATCCACAATCGCGCGTTGCACTTCCACTGCGAAAGACACCCCATGGCTGAAGCCTTCATCGTCGCTGCCGCCCGAACCGCCGCCGGGCGCCGTGGCGGTCGCCTGTCCGGTTGGCACCCGGTCGATCTGGCCGCCCAGGTGATCGACGAACTGGTTCGACGCGCCGGTGCCGACCCGGCGCTGGTCGAGGACGTGCTCATGGGCTGCGTCAGCCAGGTCGGCGAGCAGTCGACCAACGTCGGGCGCAATGCCGTGCTCGCGTCCACCTTGCCGGAATCGGTCCCCGGGACCAGCCTGGACCGCCAGTGCGGCTCGTCGCAGCAGGCGCTGCATTTCGCGGCCCAGGCGGTGATGTCGGGCACCATGGACTGCGTGATCGCCGCCGGCGTCGAGAGCATGACGCGGGTGCCGATGTTCTCGCCGAATGCGCTGGCCGCGAAGGCCGGCCTGGGTTCCTACATGAGCCCGCAGATGCAGGCGCGCTACCCCGGGGTCGAGTTCAGCCAGTTCACCGGCGCCGAGATGATCGCGAAGAAGTACGGCCTCACCAAGGACCAGCTCGACCGTTACGCCTACGAGAGCCACCAGCGCGCCATCCGCGCGACCCGGGAAGGGCGCTTCGCGAAGGAGATCCTGCCGGTGGCGGTCCGCACCGCCGATGGCCAGACGCATGCCGAGCCGCATGCGATCGACGAGGGCATCCGCTTCGATGTCTCGCTCGAGGGCATCGCCGGCGTCAAGCTGATCGCCCCGGGCGGCATGGTGAGCGCGGCCAGCGCGAGCCAGATCGCCGATGGCGCGACCGGCGTCATGGTGGTCAACGAGCGCGGCCTGAAGGCGCTCGGCGCCCGCCCGCTCGCCCGCATCCACCACATGACCATGATCGGTCACGACCCGGTCGTGATGCTCGAGGCGCCGATCCCGGCGACCCACCGCGCGCTGCAGAAGGCGGGCCTGAAGATCGACGACATCGACCTGTTCGAGGTCAACGAAGCCTTCGCACCGGTGCCGCTGGCCTGGCTGCGGAGCACGGGCGCCGACCCGGCGCGCCTCAACGTCAACGGCGGAGCGATCGCACTCGGCCACCCGCTGGGCGCCTCCGGTACCAAGCTCATGACCACGCTGGTCCATGCGCTGCACGACCGTGGCGGCCGCTACGGCCTGCAGACCATGTGCGAAGGCGGCGGCATGGCGAATGTGACGATCGTCGAGCGCCTCTGACTTCGTGACGCCCGCCCCGAGGGGGCACGTCGAAGAGCGGCCACCTGAGAGGCACCCATGTTCGGACTGATGCAAGACCGCCCGCTGCTGATCTCGTCGCTGATCGAGCATGCGGCCACGTTCCACCCGGCCACCGAAATCGTCTCGCGCCTGCCGGACGGCGAACTCCACCGCACCGACTGGCGTGGGCTGCGTGACGAGTCCAGGCGGGTCGCCAACGCGATCGCCTCGATCGGCGTCGGGCCGGGCGACCGGGTCGGCACGCTGGCCTGGAATTCCTACCGGCACCTGGCGCTCTACTACGGCGTCTCGGGCAGCGGGGCGGTGCTGCACACCGTCAACCCGCGGCTCTTTCCGGAGCAGATCGACTACATCGTCAACCACGCCGAGGACCGCGTGCTGTTCTTCGATGTCGGCTTCGCCAAGCTGGTGGAGCAACTCGCGCCGTCGCTCACGAGCGTGCGCACCTTCGTCGCGATGACCGACCGGGCGCGGCTGCCGGCGATGAACTTGCCGAACCTGCTCACCTGGGACGAACTGGTCGGCGGGCAACCCGCCACCTTCGAGTGGCCGGAGTTGGACGAGCGCACCGCCTCCTCGCTCTGCTACACCTCGGGCACCACCGGCAACCCGAAGGGCGTGCTGTATTCGCACCGCTCGACGATGCTGCACACGCTGATGGAGCTCGCGCCCGACACCTTCGGCATCAATTCGGCCGAGACCGTGCTGCTGGTGGTGCCCATGTTCCACGCCAACGCCTGGGGCACGCCCTACGCCGCCGCGATGGTCGGCGCCCGGCTCGTGCTGCCCGGCCCGCACCTGGACGGCAAGAGCGTCTACGAGCTGATCCGCGACGAACGCGTCACCTTCTCGCAGGGCGTGCCCACGGTCTGGCTGATGCTGTTCCAGTTCCTCGATGCGCATCCCGAGATCGATCCGAAGGCGCTCGGCGTCAAGCGGATCGGCATCGGCGGTGCGGCGGTCGCGCGGGTCATGCTGGAGCGCTTCGAGCGGGATTTCGGGGCCGAGGTCGTGCAGGGCTGGGGCATGACCGAGACCAGTCCGATCGGCGTGGTCAGCAAGCTGCTGCCGAAGCACCGGCAGTGGGACGACGAATCGCTGATCAGGCTGAAACTCAAGCAGGGGCGCGGCGTCTGGGGCGTGGACCTGAAGATCGTCGACGAGGCCGGGGCGTCGCTGCCGTGGGACGGTGTCGCCTACGGGCAATTGCATGTGCGCGGCCCCTGGATCGCCAGCGGCTACTTCAAGAGCGAGGGCGGCGACGTGCTGGACGCGGAGGGCTACTTCCCGACCGGCGACATCGCGACCATCGACCCGGACGGCTACCTGCAGCTCGTCGACCGGTCGAAGGACGTGATCAAGTCCGGCGGCGAGTGGATCTCGTCGATCGACCTCGAGAACGTCGCGAGCGGCCACCCGGCGATCGCCGAGGCCGCGATCGTCGCGGTGGCGCATCCGAAGTGGCAGGAACGACCGTTGCTGGTGGCGGTCAGGCGGCCGGGGCAGGAGGTCACGCGCGAGGCCTTGCTCGACTATGTCGGGGCGCGGGTCGCCAAATGGTGGCTGCCGGACGATGTCGTGTTCGTCGAGCAGTTGCCGCACACCGCGACCGGCAAGCTGCTCAAGCGCCAGCTGCGGGAGCAGTTCCGTGACCACCCCCTGCCGACCGTCGAGCGCGGGTAACGACACGCGACGCGGCAACGACGCCGGCCCCGACCTTCCACAGGACACCGCCCATGCCACTGAACACCACCCGCTCCTGGAGCGACCCCGACCTCGACGCCTGGCGAACCTCGGTGGCCCGCTTCATCGACAGCCAGATGCTGCCGCAGGACGAGGCCGCCCGGCAGCGCGGCCACGTCGGCCACGCACTCTGGCGCCATGCCGGCGAGCTGGGTTTCCTGTGTGCCGACATTCCGGAGCAGTACGGCGGCGGCGGCGGCGACTTCCGCCACGAGGCGGTGTTCTACGAAGAGATGGCGCGCCGCGGCCTGACCGGCATGAGCACCTCGGTGCATGCCATCGTCGCGCACTACTTTCTCAACCACGGCACCGACGAACAGCGCAAGCGTTTCCTGCCGCGCATGGCGCGGGGCGAACTGGTCGGGGCGATCGCGATGACGGAGCCCGGTGCCGGCTCCGACCTGCAGGGCGTGCGCACGCGGGCGGAGAAGGGCAGCGATGCCAGGGGCGACCACTACCTCCTCAACGGCAGCAAGACCTTCATCACCAACGGGTTCCTCGCCGGCGTCGTGCTCGTGGTCTGCAAGACCGATCCGACCCAGGGCGCCCGCGGCACCTCGATCCTGATCGTCGAGACCGCCGACTGCCCGGGCTTCAAGGTGGGCCGCGTGCTCGACAAGATGGGCCTGAAGGCACAGGACACCTCCGAACTTTTCTTCGACGACGTGCGTGTGCCGGTGGAGAACCTGCTGGGCGGCCACGAAGGCAAGGGGTTCTTCCAGCTGATGGGCGACCTGCCGTACGAGCGCCTCATCATCGGCGTCTCGGCGCTCGCCACCATGGAAGGCGCGTTCGACGCGACGCTCGCCTACGTGCGCGAGCGCAAGGCCTTCGGCAAGACGCTCGCCGAGCAGCAGAACACCAAGTTCAAGCTGGCCGAAGTCGCGACGCAGATCATGGTCGGCCGGGCCTTCATCGACCGCTGCGTCGAGCAGCTCGTGGCCGGCACGCTCGACACCGCCACCGCCTCGATGGCCAAGCTCTGGGGCTCGGAGACGCAGGGCCGGGCGCTCGACGAGCTCCTGCAGCTGCACGGCGGCTACGGGTTCATGAACGAGTACATGATCACCCGCATGTACGCCGACGCGCGCGTGCAGCGCATTTATGGCGGCACCAGCGAAATCATGCGCGAGGTCATCTCCCGGGCGCTGTGATCCTGATCGGTCGCTGCCTTCCCGCGGCGCCTGGACGGCACGCTGCTCGGGTGCCGTACGACGATCAGGACCGCCCCCCCTGCCGGAGCGCGGGCCGAGTCGGGGGCGGGCCGCCAGGGGCCGGCCGGCCTCGGCCGCTCACCGACCCGCCACCGGTTCGACGCCTCGGCATACGGGGGCGACAATGATTCCCGTCAGCGCGCCAAGGACCGCGGCGCCGTTGTCTCTTCTGCCACGTTGCTGGCAAGCTCGAACGCAGAAATCTCCGGGTCGTCCGCAACGCGCCGCCGGCCAGGCGGCCGGGCAGCCTTGCTAGATGGCCCGCTGGTTCACCCGCCCGCTGAGCGCCTCGGCGCTCTCCTTGCGCTCACTGTAACGGTCCACCAGGTACGGGGCGACATCACGGGTGAGCAGGGTGAACTTGACGAGCTCCTCCATGACGTCCACGACGCGGTCGTAGAAGGCCGAGGGCTTCATGCGGTCGTCGGCGCCGAACTCGGCGAAAGCCTTGGCTACCGACGACTGGTTCGGGATCGTCAGCATGCGCATCCAGCGGCCCAGCACGCGCATCTGGTTTACCGCGTTGAAGGACTGGCTGCCGCCGGAGACCTCCATCACCGCCAGCGTCTTGCCCTGCGTCGGCCGCACCGCGCCGAGCGACAGCGGGATCCAGTCGATCTGCGCCTTCATGATGCCGGTCATCGCGCCGTGCCGCTCGGGTGAGGTCCAGACCATGCCCTCGCACCAGGCGGCGAGATCGCGCAGCTCCTGCACCTTCGGATGGTTCTCCGGCGCGGCGTCGGGCAGCGGCAGACCGGCGGGGTCGAAGATGCGCACCTCGCCGCCCATCGCTTCGAGTAGCCGGGCCGCCTCGAAGGTCAACAGGCGGCTGAACGAGCGCTGCCTGAGCGACCCGTAGAGCATCAGGAAACGCGGCCGGTGGCGCGATGGCGCAGGTACCGTCAGCCGCTCCGGCGTCGGCACATGGAAAAGCTCGTGGTCGAGCGCCGGGAAGTCGTCTCGCGTGCCGCCCGAAGCCCCGCTCATGCCCTTGCACCCTGCTCGTACCAGCCGCGGCTGCGGTTCACCACCGCCACCACCGCCAGCATCACCGGCACCTCGATCAGCACGCCAACAACGGTCGCCAACGCCGCGCCCGACTGGAAGCCGAAGAGGCTGATGGCCGCCGCCACCGCCAGCTCGAAGAAGTTGGACGCTCCGATCAATGCCGACGGGCACGCCACGCTGTGGCTCTCGCCCAGCCGCCGGTTCAGCCAGTAGGCGAGCCCCGAGTTGAAGATCACCTGGATCAGGATCGGCACCGCGAGCATCGCGATCACCAGCGGCTGCGCGAGGATGACGGCGCCCTGGAAGCCGAAGAGCAGTACGAGGGTGGCCAGCAGCGCGCAGATGGAGACCGGCCCGAGGCGCGCCAGCATCGCCTCGAAGGCCGTCACGCCTCTGGCAAGGAGGGCGCGCCGCCACAGCTGCGCGAGCGCCACCGGGAGCGCGATGTAGAGCACGACCGAGACGACGAGCGTCGACCACGGCACGGTGATCGACGACAACCCGAGCAGCAGCCCCACGATCGGCGCGAAGGCGAACACCATGATCGTATCGTTGAGCGCGACCTGCGAGAGCGTGAACACCGGGTCGCCACCGGTCAGCCGGCTCCAGACGAAGACCATCGCCGTGCACGGCGCCGCGGCGAGCAGGATGAGGCCCGCCACGTAGCTGTCGAGCTGCGCAGCCGGCAGGTGAGGTGCGAACACCTGTCGCACGAAGACCCAGGCGAGCAGGGCCATCGAGAAGGGCTTCACCGCCCAATTTACGAAGAGCGTCACCCCGATGCCGCGCCAGTGGCCCTTCACCTGGTGCAAGGCCGAGAAGTCGACCTTCAGCAGCATCGGGACGATCATCAGCCAGATCAGCGCGCCCACCGGCAAGTTGACGTGCGCGACTTCCATCTGCCCGATCGCCTGGAAAAGCTCCGGCAGCCATTGGCCGAGCACGATGCCAACCACGATGCAGAGGAAGACCCAGACCGTCAGGTAGCGCTCGAAGACACTCATCGGCGCCGGACGCGTTGCCGGCTTCGGGAATGCGGCGGTGTTCATGCTCAGTTGCGGCCGCTGGGCGCGCTGCCCGCGCTGAAGCCTCGCACGTTCCTGCCTAGCGTCGCGGCCCAGTGGTTGAGCATGCCCTCGGCCAGCACGCTGCTCGCCGAGTTGTGGGTGCACGGCACCAGGACGTTGAAGACCTTCACGTTCATGGCGAAGAGGTCTCGATGGACTTGGACAGGCAGACTGCGGAGGCGGGGCAAACCGTGGCGAACTCGGTGGTCTGTCGGACGGCCTGCGGAACTTGGGCGCGGTCGCAACGGGCGTAGCCGTGCCGTTCGAAGAAGCCCCGCGCCTCGGTGGTCAGCAGGTACAAGACCTTGACGCCGGTCTGCCGCGCACGCCGTTCGATGGCCACCAGCAAGTCGCTGCCCTCGCCGAGGTTGCGATGCGCTGCGCTGACTGCGACCGATCGCAGCAAACCCGCCGAACCGAGAGGCTCCACCCCGGCGCAATGGGTGACCTGGCCGGCCTCGTCCACCGCGATCAGAAAGTCGGCCAGGTGGCCCGCGCCCAGGTCGTCGACCGGCAGCCCCGCCGTGCGCAAGGATGCCTGAACCGCCGGCAAATGCTCGGATGCGGGCGTGCGGAGGGTCGGAAGGCCCATCAGCAGCAGCTGGTCGGCACGACCGGCGTCGCCGAACCCGCGGGGTACGGGTGCGTGATGACGTC
>CAZZWY010000133.1:0-963 GCA_964657785.1 uncultured Acetobacteraceae bacterium | reverse complement strand
CGGCTTGACCGCGTCGGGGCAGCACGCCGCGGCCGCGGCCGCCGGTTCGCCCCCACCGAAGGTCGGAATGCCCGCGAGGGTGTGGAAGTGTTCCCAAGCCACGCCCTGCGGGTCGGTGATCCAATGCTTGTCGCTGTGCGCGTAGCAGCAGCTCGTCTCGCCTTCGTCGAGCAGGGCCAGGTCAGCGTCGCGTGCCCGTGCCTTCAGCTCGGCGAGCTCCGACTCGTCATCGACTTGCAAACCGAGGTGGTCGACGCCGGCTTGGCCAGCGCGCGAGGAGATCGCGAAGTTGATCCGGGGGTCGTCGAGCATCCACTTGGCGTAGTCGCTCTCGGTGCGGGTCGGCTTCGCACCGAAAAGCTTCTCGTAGAACGCGACGCTTTGGGCGAGGTTGGTGACGTGGACGTGAACGTGAAAACGCTTCATGGCAGTTCCTTCTTCAGCAGCAGGTGGTGGCAGCCGCGGCATCGATGCAGGCCTCGCCCTGGCAGCAGTTGGCCGTCAGGTAGCCGAGCAGTGCGTTCATGCGGTCGAACGCGGCGTGGTAGATCAGGTGCCGCCCGCTGCGCTCGAAACGGATGAGGCCGGCGCGGGTCAACTCCTTGAGGTGGAAGGAAAGGCTCGTCGCCGGGATACCGCAGGCCTCGGTGATGGCGCCAGGCGTCAGGCCGGTCTTGCCGGCGACGACCAGGAGCCGGAACACGCGCAGGCGCACGTCGTGCGCGAGGGCCGCGAGAGACTGGACAGCATTTTCGTCTTCCATAATTCTACAATAGTCGAATTATTGAGCGAATGCAAGGGGTCAGTTGCCCGTCTGGGGATCCTGCAAGTCGGGCGAAGCCACGATCTGGCCGAAGCAGTTTCGGCGTTGCTGATCTTCGCCGCCTGCCAGGCGTCAGCTACAACGCCGGTCCCGACCTGATCTGCCCAGCGCTTGCGTTGCTCACCCGATAGCGAATTCCA
>CAZZWY010000132.1:0-9029 GCA_964657785.1 uncultured Acetobacteraceae bacterium | reverse complement strand
GGCAAGTTCGATTTTCTCGACGTCATCGACGCGCAGCGGACACTGCTGCAGGCCCGCGCCCGCTACCTCGCCGCGCTGTCGACCGTCAACCAGGCCGCGACGGCGATCGACCGCCTGCTCGGCCGCTAACCGGTTCATCCTCATCATGACCCACCGCCACAAGCAACGCCTCGCGATCGCTGTCATCGTGATCCTCGGGGCGCTCGGCGCCGGCGTCCTTCTCCTGGCCGAACCCGCCGGCCAGCGCGGACTGGAGGCCGGCCACGCGGTCGGCGCTCCGGCTGCGAAGGACGAGCACGGCAGCGGCGCGAACGCCAACGCGGAGGCGAAGAAGGACCACGACGACGACGCCGAGGTCAAGCTCACGGCCGCCCAGCGCGAGGCCGCGGGCATCGCGGTGCAGGCGGCCGGCCCGGCGACGCTGCGGGTCGCGGCGCGCTTTCAGGGCGAGATCCGCTTCGACGACGACCGCACGGCGCACGTCGTTCCACGCTTCGCGGGCGTCGCCGAGTCGGTCTCGGTGACGCTCGGGCAGGTCGTCTCGAAGGGCCAGCTGCTCGCCGTCGTCGCCAGCCCGCAGCTGGCCGAGCAGCGCAGCGAGTGGCTCACCGCCCGGCAGCGCCGCGAGCTCGCCCGGACCACGTTCCAGCGCGAGGAGAAGCTCTGGCGGGAAGGGATCTCGGCCGAGCAGGACTACCTCCAGGCGACCAGCGCGCTGCAGGAGGCCGACATTGCGGTGCAGAACGCGACCCAGAAGCTCGCGGCGGTGGGCGCCGGCGGCACCGGCCAAGGCGGTCTGAACCGCTTCGACATCCGCGCGCCGTTCGCGGGCACGGTCGTCGAGAAGCACCTGTCGCTCGGCGAGGCGGTCAAGGAAGACGCCAGCCTCTTCACCATCACCGACCTCGGCAAGGTCTGGGCCGAGTTCGCGGTGGCGCCGACGGACCTGGCGGCGGTGCGCGTCGGGCAGCGGGTGGTCGTGTCGTCGGCGGGGCTCGACCGCAAGGCCGAAGGGGTCGTCGCCTACGTGGGCGCGCTTCTCGGCGAGCAGACGCGCACGGCGCGCGCCCGGGTCACGCTCGCCAATCCGCAAGGCGCCTGGCGGCCGGGGCTCTTCGTCAGCGTCGCGGTCCTCGGCGACGAGCAGACGGTGGCCGTCGCCGTCCGCACCGACGCCTTGCAGACGATCGACGACCAGCCCGTGCTGTTCGTGGTCACGCCCGACGGCTTCAAGGCGCAGCGAGTGAAGCTCGGCCGCAACGACGGCACGACCGCCGAGGTCCTCGACGGCCTCGCGCCCGGCGACCGCTACGCCGCCGCCAACACCTTCGTCCTGAAGTCGGAACTCGGCAAGGCCGGCGCCGAGCACGGCCACTGAACGGCGCTCGCCGTGTGCGGTCACCTTCAACCACGAAACGAGGCCACATCGTGTTCGAACGACTTCTCCGCTATTCCATCGAGCAGCGCTGGCTGGTCATGCTGGCCGTCGCCGGCCTGGCCGGCCTGGGCCTCTACAGCTACTCGCGCCTGCCGGTCGACGCGGTCGTCGACATCTCGAGCGTTCAGGCGGTCGTCACCGCCGAGGCGCCCGGCTACTCGCCGCTCGAAGCCGAGCAGCGGGTCACCTATCCGATCGAGACGGCGATGGCCGGCCTGCCCGGCCTGCTGCAGACGCGTTCGTTGTCCCGCTACGGTCTGTCGCAGACCACGATCGTCTTCGAGGACGGCACCGACATCCACTTCGCGCGCCAACTCGTCAACCAGCGCCTTCAGGAGGTGCGCGACCAGCTGCCGGCCGGCGTGACGCCGAGCCTCGGCCCGCTCTCGACGGGCCTCGGCGAAATCTATCTCTGGACCGTCGAGGCGAGCGAGGGCGCCCGCAAACCCGACGGGAGCGCCTACACGCCGAGCGACCTGCGCGAGCTCCAGGACTGGGTGATCAAGCCGCAGTTGCGCACCGTCCAGGGCGTCAATGAAATCAACTCGATCGGCGGCTTCGAGAAGCAGTACGTGGTCGCGCCCGACATCGAGCGGCTGGGGGCGTTCGGCCTGACCCTGGCGGACGTGGTCCGCGCGCTCGAGAAGAACAATTCGAACCTCGGGGCCGGCTACATCGAACGTCGCGGCGAGCAGTACCTCGTCCGCGCCCCGGGCCAGGTGAAGTCGATCGACGACATCGGCGCGATCCTCGTCGCGAGCGTCGGCGGCCAGCCGGTCCGGGTGCGCGACGTCGCCGCGGTCGCGATCGGCCGGGACCTGCGCACCGGCGCGGCCACCGACAACGGCCGCGAGGTCGTCCTCGGGACGGTCTTCATGCTGATGGGCGAGAACAGCCGCAGCGTCGCTCGCGCCGTGAGCCAGCGGATGGAGGCCATCAACCGGACCTTGCCGCAGGGGGTGGCCGCCGTCACGGTGTACGACCGGACGAAGCTCGTCGACCGGGCCGTCCGCACCGTCCAGAAGAACCTGGTCGAAGGCGCGGTGCTCGTCACGCTCGTGCTGTTCGTGTTCCTCGGCAACATCCGCGCCGCGCTCATCACGGCGATGGTCATTCCGCTGTCGATGCTGTTCACCTTCTCGGGCATGGTGGCGGCGGGCATCAGCGCGAACCTCATGAGCCTGGGGGCGCTCGACTTCGGCATCGTCGTGGACGGCGCGGTCGTCATCATGGAAAGCGCGGTGCGGCGGCTCGCGCACGCGCAGGCGTCGCGCGGGCGAACGCTCACGCGGCGCGAACGCTTCGACGAAGTGTTCGACGCGGCGAAGGAGTCGCGCCGTCCCTTGCTCTTCGGGCAGCTCATCATCATGGTGGTCTACCTGCCCGTGCTCGCGCTGACCGGCGTCGAGGGAAAGATGTTCCACCCGATGGCGTTCACGGTGCTGCTGGCGCTCGTCGGTGCGATGCTGCTTTCGATCACCTTCGTGCCGGCGGCGATCGCGCTCTGTCTCGGCGGCAAGGTCGCCGAGAAGGAGAACGCGCTCATGGCCTGGCTCGGGCGGCGCTATCGGCCGGCGCTGGAAGCGAGCCTCGGCAACGCTCCGGTGGTGTTGACGTTCGCGGCGGTGGCGATCGCCCTTTCGGGCGTGGTGGCGAGCCGCCTCGGCAGCGAGTTCGTGCCTCAGCTCGACGAGGGAGACCTGGCGATCCAGGCGCTTCGCGTTCCCGGCACGAGCCTCACGCAATCGGTGGCGCTGCAACGCCAGCTCGAGACGACCCTGAAGGCGAAGTTCCCGCAGATCGACCGCGTGTTCGCGCGCACCGGCACCGCCGAGATCGCGGCCGACCCGATGCCGCCGAACATCTCGGACGGCTACATCATGCTCAAGCCGATCGCGGCGTGGCCGTCGCCGCGCCTGACCCGGGACGAACTGCTGGCCGCGATCCGCGCCGAGGCCGCGACCGTGCCGGGCAGCGAGTACGAATTGTCGCAACCGATCCAGCTGCGGTTCAACGAGCTGATTTCCGGCGTGCGGTCGGACGTCGCGGTGAAGCTCTTCGGCGACGACCACGACGTGCTGAACGCCACCGCCGCGCGCATCGCCGAAGCCTTGCGACGGGTGCCCGGCGCGACCGAGGTGAAGATCGAGCAGACGAGCGGGCTGCCGATGCTCTCGGTCGACATCGACCGCGAGAAGGCCGCGCAGTACGGTCTGAACGTCGGCGAGATCCAGGAGACCGTCGCCACGGCCGTCGGCGGCCAAAAGGCGGGCACGCTGTTCCAGGGCGATCGCCGGTTCGACATCCTGGTGCGGCTGCCGGAGTCGGTTCGCCAGGAGGTCGAAGCCCTCGGCCGGCTGCCGATCGCGCTGCCGAAGGGCGCCGGGCCGACGTCCTACGTGCCGCTCGGCGAGCTTGCCTCCCTCGTCATCGCGCCGGGCCCGAACCAGGTCTCCCGCGAGGACGGCAAGCGCCGCGTCGTGATCAGCGCCAACGTCACCGGCCGGGACGTCGGCAGCTTCGTCGCCGACGCCCAGGCCGCGCTCGCCGCGGTCGAGGTGCCGGCGGGCTACTGGACGGCCTGGGGCGGAACCTTCGAGCAGCTGCAATCGGCGGCCGCGCGGCTGCGGGTCGCGGTCCCGGTGGCGCTGCTGCTGGTGTTCGCGCTGCTGTTCGCGATGTTCGGCAACCTCCGGGACGGGCTGCTGGTGTTCACCGGCGTGCCGTTCGCGCTGACGGGGGGCGTGCTCGCGCTCTGGGCGCGGGGGCTTCCTCTCTCGATTTCGGCGGCGGTCGGCTTCATCGCGCTCTGCGGCGTCGCGGTGCTCAATGGCCTCGTGATGCTGGCGTCGATCCGGCGCCTGCGCGAGGAGGGCAGGGCGCTCGACGACGCCCTCCGCGAGGGCGCCTTCACGCGCTTGCGGCCGGTGATCATGACGGCCCTCGTCGCCTCGCTCGGCTTCGTGCCGATGGCGCTCGCCACCGGCACCGGCGCGGAGGTGCAGCGGCCGCTGGCGACCGTCGTCATCGGCGGCATCCTGTCCTCCACCGCGTTGACGCTCTTCGTGCTGCCGGTGCTCTACCGGCTGGCGCACCGGCGCCGTGGCGATATCCCGGCGGATCCGCCGCTGCTGCCGGGCCTGGCCGGCGGTC
Organism: uncultured Acetobacteraceae bacterium; assembly: GCA_964657785.1. GTDB lineage: Bacteria > Pseudomonadota > Gammaproteobacteria > Burkholderiales > Burkholderiaceae_C > LMDS01. The sequence goes on along the minus strand of CAZZWY010000132.1, from coordinate 4,438 downwards.
GAGCCTCCTGAACCGGTCGTGACAACGCGGGCCCGGCCTCTTACCATATCGAACCGGGCGTCGTTGCGCTTCGGCGGAGGGTTCCATGGCCGCACGTTCCATCGCCTCACTCAACCTGAGCTTCGGCCTGGTCTCGATTCCGGTGCGGCTCTATTCCGCCACCGAGAGCACGTCCGCCGTCAGGTTCAACCTGCTCGCCAAGGACGGCTCGCGCCTCAAGCAGCAGTACGTCTCCGAGAAGGACCAGTCGGTGGTGGCGCGGGCCGACATGGTCAAGGGGTACGAGGTCGAGAAGGACAAGTTCGTCCTCTTCTCCGCCGACGAGCTCAAGAAGCTCGAGGAGGGCAGCAGCCACGTCATCGAGATCGTGGCGTTCGTTCCGGAGAAGTCGGTCGACCCGCGCTACTACGACAAGGCCTACCTGCTCGCGCCCGACAAGCGCGGCGGCAAGCCGTACGCGCTGCTGATGGAGGCGATGCGCAGCAGCGGCAAGTCGGCGCTCGCGAAATGGTCCTGGAAGGCGAAGCAGTACGTGGTGCAGGTCCGGCCGACCGAGGAGGGGCTCGTGCTCCAGCAGCTGCTCTACGCCGAAGAGGTGCGATCCTTCAAGGAGCTCGCGATCGAGCAGATCGAGGTCTCGAAGGCCGAACTCCAGCTCGCCCTGCAACTGATCGACCAGATCTCGGAGCCGGCCTACGATCCCGCCCAGTTCAAGGACGAGGAGAAGAGCCGGGTGCTGGCGGCCATCGACGCGAAGATCGCCGGGCAGCAGATCATCGCCTCCTCGCATGCCGAAGAGGCGCCTGCGGGCGCTCAGGTGATCGATCTGATGGCCGCGTTGCAGGCCAGCCTCGGCAAGAAGCCGGCGCCGGCCGAGGCCGCCGCGGCCAAGGGTGCCGCCGCGACAGCTGCATCGACGCCGGCATCGAACGTCACGGCGATGCCCGAGCCCAAGGTTCGCAAGGGCATCAAGCGGGCGCCGGCCGCCGAGCCGGAAGTCGCCGCGCCGCCGGCCCGGGTCCGCGCCAAGAAGTGACCGCCAACCCGACCGGGACGAGCTTCACGCTGCAGCGGGTCCAGGACATGCTCGGCTTGTCTCGAACCACCGTGAGGGGCCTCATCGAGGCGGGTTTCGTCGCGCCGGTTCGCGGGCCGCGCAACGAGCATCGGTTCTCGTTCCAGGACCTGATGCTGCTGCGCACCGCCTTCTCGCTGCAGGAGGCGAACATTCCGCCGCGCAAGATCCTGCGGTCGCTCGCCAAGCTCAAGGCCGAGTTGCCGGAGGCGCTGCCGCTCACGGGCCTGCGCATCACGGCCGTCGGCGCGGACGTCGCCGTCCGAGACCGGTCGGGGCAGTGGCAGGCGGACTCGGGCCAGCTCCTGATGGATTTCGAGGTCTCGGCCGTCGCTGGAAGCGTGTCGTTCCTGTCGAAGGCCGATGCTGCACCGGCGCCCTCCTTCATCGACTGCTTCCGGGAAGGCGAGGCGCTGGAAAAGTCGGACCCGCCGGCCGCGGAGGCGGCCTACCGGCGAGCGATCGAGGCCGATCCCGGCCGCGCCGAAGCCTATCTGAACCTCGGCGCGCTGCTCTGCGAGACCGATCGGTGCGACGCCGCCGTGGCGCTCTACGAACGAGCGCGCGAGACCGTCGGCGACGAGCCGCTGATCCATTTCAACCAGGCCATCGCGCTCGAAGACCTGGCACGGCCCGACGACGCGATCGCCGCCTACGAACGGGTGCTGGCGCTCGATGCCGAGTGTGCGGATGCCCACTACAACCTGGGCCTGCTGCTCGAGCAGCGGGGCGACCGCCAGGGCGCCTTGCGGCACTTCAACGCCTACCGACGCCTCGAGCGCCACCCTAGCCCTTGACGCCGCCCTCGAGCCCGCCCTCAGGCGCCGAGCCGGGCGCCGAAGCCGCGTCCGACCCTCTCGCGAAGTACAGGGCGAAGCGCGATTTCGGCATCACCGCGGAGCCGCGCGGCGACGCGCAGCCGGCCGGCGAGCAGCGGTCGTTCGTGATCCAGAAACACGCGGCGAGCCGCCTGCACTACGACTTCCGGCTCGAGCTGGGCGGCGTGCTGGTGTCGTGGGCCGTGCCGAAGGGGCCGAGCTTCGACCCTGCCGACAAGCGCATGGCCGTGCATGTCGAGGACCACCCGCTCAGCTACGGCAGCTTCGAAGGGACGATCCCGCCGAAGCAGTACGGCGCCGGCACCGTCATCGTCTGGGACCACGGGACGTGGGAACCGGTGGGCGACCCTCATGTCGGCCTGGCCCAGGGCAAGCTCGTGTTCACGCTGCACGGCCAGAAGCTGCGGGGCCTCTGGGAGCTCGTCAGAATTGCCAAGCCGGGGGACCGGCAGGAGCCGTGGATCCTCTTCAAGAAGCGCGGCGACGCCTACGCGCGGCCCCGCGCCGAGTTCGACGTCGTCACGGCGTTCCCCGACAGCGTCATCGCCAAACCGCTGAAGCCGCCGTCGCCGGCGAAGGCGGCCGCCGTGCAGTCGTCGCGGTCGAAGAAGGGCACGGTCGAGGCGGGCCGCGCGTCGGGCAACCCGATCGCCGGCGCCACGCCGGCGCCGCTGCCCGAGAAGCTCTCACCCCAGCTCGCCACGCTCGCGACCGGGGTGCCCGCGGCCGGCGACTGGCGCTTCGAGATCAAGTTCGACGGCTACCGCATCATGGCGCGCATCGAGGAGGGCAAGGCGGTGCTGATCACGCGCGGCGGCCACGACTGGTCGAGCAAGATGCCCGGGCTGGTCGCCGAGCTCGAGGCGCTCGGTCTCGGCTCGGCCTGGCTCGACGGCGAGATCGTCGTGCTCGACGAGAACGGCCTGCCCAGCTTCAACAAGCTGCAGAACTCGTTCGACCGCCGGACGAGCTCCGACGACATCGACTACTTCGTCTTCGACGTGCCCTATCTCGAAGGCCATGACCTGCGCGAGGTCGCCCTCCTCGAGCGCCGGCGCGTGCTCGAGGCGTTGCTGGACGGCAAGCCGGGCGCCCACGTGAAGTACAGCGCCGACTTCCCCGGCGACCCCGCCACCGTGCTCGAGTCGGCCTGCAAGATGAACCTCGAGGGCATCATCGCCAAGCGCGCGGACGCGCCCTACGTGTCGCGCCGGACCGAGACCTGGCTCAAGCTCAAGTGCAAGCTGCGGCAGGAGTTCGTCGTCGCCGGCTACACCGACCGCAGCGACGGCGCAGCGCAGATCGGCAGCCTGCTGCTGGGGGTCTACGCGGACAGCGGCGAGCTGGTCTCGGTGGGCAGCGTCGGCACGGGCTGGAACGCGGCCGAGGCGGCCGAGCTCAAGAAGAAGCTCGCGAAGCTGGAAGTTCCCGCGACGCCGTTTCCCGCCGGCGTGGCCGCGCCGGGCCGCTGGTCCAGGCGCGTGGCCGGGAGCGAGCGCTGGGTCGCGCCGAAACTGGTGGCCGAGGTCGAATACGCGGAGATGACCGCCGACGGCCAGATACGGCACGCCGCCTACGTCGGGCTCAGGACCGACAAGCCGGCGAAGTCGGTTCGCCGCGAGACGGCGAAGACGCCCGCGGCCAGCGCCCCGATCGGTAAGGCCCGCGCGGCGACGGCCGGTGCGATCAAGGTCAGCAACGCCGATCGGGTCATCGACGCCTCGACCGGCCTGACCAAGCTCGACCTGGTGCGCTACTACGAATCGGTCGCCGACTTCATCCTGCCGCACCTGAAAGGCCGCCCCTGCTCGCTGGTGCGCGGCCCGACGGGCGTCACCGGCCCGCTGTTCTTCCAGAAGCATTCCGAACGAACGGCGATTCCCGGCGTGAAGAACATGGATCCGGCGCTCTGGCCGGGCCACGACGCCTTGTTGGAGATCTCGACGCCGCAGGCCCTCGCCGGCGCGGCACAGATGAACGTCATCGAGTTCCACACCTGGAACTCGACCGACCGGCAGATCGGCAAGCCCGACCGCATGATCTACGACCTCGACCCGGGCGAAGGCACCCGCTGGGAGCACATCCAGGAGGCGGCGATGCTGGTGCGCGGCTTCCTGCAGCAGCTCGGCCTCGAGAGCTGGCTGAAGACGAGCGGCGGCAAGGGGCTGCACGTCGTCGTGCCGCTCGCGCCGCGACACGGCTACGACACCGTCAACGGCTTTTCCAAGGCGGTCGTCGAGCACCTCGCGCGGGTCATTCCGTCGCGCTTCGTCGCCAAGAGCGGGCCGGCCAACCGGGTCGGCAAGCTCTTCGTCGACTACCTTCGCAACGGGCACGGCGCGACCACCGCCGCCGCGTTCTCGGCCCGCGCCCGGCCCGGGATGGGCGTGTCGATGCCGGTCGAGTGGGACGCGCTGGGCCAGCTCGCCGGCGGCGCCCAGTGGACGATCGCGACGGCCCGCGAGCACCTGTCGTTCCAGACCGTCGACCCGTGGGCCGGTTACTGGACCTCGCGGCAGACGCT
>CAZZWY010000131.1:0-9096 GCA_964657785.1 uncultured Acetobacteraceae bacterium | reverse complement strand
GACGCCGACGTGCTGGCGCGCGTCGCCTCCGCGCTCGAGACGCTCACGCTCGCGATCGACTCCAGCAAGCGGATCATGCACAACCTGCGCCCCGCGATCCTCGAGCAGGGGCTGGTCGCGGCGCTGCAGTGGATCGCCGCGCGCTTCGAGAAGGGCACCGGCACGCCGTGCGCGGTGCGCCTGCCGCGCACGACGCCGGAACTGCCGGCGGGCGTGCCGCTGGTCGCCTACCGGGCCGCCCAGGAGGCGCTCACCAACATCAGCAAGCACGCCCACGCGAGCCACGTGCAGCTCGATCTCTCGCTCGCCGGCGGCATGCTGTCGCTCGAGATCAGCGACGACGGCCGCGGCTTCGCGCCCGACGACCTCGCCAAGGCGCGCTCGTTCGGCATCCGCGGCCTGCACGAGCGCGCCGGCACCGTCGGCGGCTGGGTCGATCTGACGAGCGGGCCGCACGGCACGACGCTGATCCTGTCGGTGCCCTTGAACCCGCTCGAAAGTGCTGCTATACCGGCCGTGGACGACGACGGCATCGCCGACGATCACAGCCAGTGGGGAGCGCCATGAACGGTGGGGCGATGAACGCAGTGCGGCAGCCGCGCCTTGCGCCGGCTCGTCGTCCATGATCAAGGTCCTGCTCTGCGACGACCACGCCTTGATCCGGCGCGGCATCCGCGACACCCTGTCGGACGCGCCGGACATCGAGGTCGTCGGCGAAGCAGGCGACTACGGCGAACTGCGCACGCTGATGCGCCAGACGCCGGCCGACGTGCTGGTGCTCGACATCAACCTGCCCGGCCGCAGCGGCCTCGACGTGCTCCACGTGCTCAAGGACGAAGGCACGACGATGCGGGTGCTCGTCGTCTCGATGTACCCGGAGGATCAGTACGCGATCCGGGCGCTCCGCGCCGGCGCCTTCGGCTACGTCAACAAGGGCGGCGACCCGGCGCTGATCGTGAGCGCGGTGCGCACCGTCGCCCAGGGCCGCAAGTACGTGACGCCCGAGATCGCGCAGATGCTCGTCGAGAGCCTCACCACGCCGGTGATCGCCAACGCGCACGAAAAGCTCTCCGACCGGGAGCTGCAGACGCTCGTGATGATCGCCTCGGGCAAGCGCCTCTCCGACATCGCCGAGGAACTGTCGTTGAGCCCGAAGACCGTGAGCGTCTACCGCGCCCGGGTGCTCGAGAAGCTCGGCCTCACGAACAATTCGGAGATGACGGTCTACGCGATCCGGAACGGGCTGGTCGGCGCGGAATAGGCCGGCCCGAGGGCGCCTCGCGGTGCGCCGCGGCGCTGGGCGCGTCCCTGGCGGTGGTGTCCCGCTGCGGGCGTGATGGTTTTTAGCCGGTCGCGCGGCGCCGCACGCACTCCAGGTACTTCTCTCCGTCCGGCGGCAGGCCGCTCCGCTGCGACGCCCAGACCATCTCGCCGAGACACTCCATGATCTGGTGCTGGGCCTCGTGCGCCGAGCCGAGGCGCCGCGACAGCAGGTCAAACGCCTGCTTGATGCCGCGCGGCTGATCGATCCCGACCTGCTCGGAGATCGACAGGTGCATCGAGAGGTGCAGGAACGGATTGGTGCGACCCGCCTCGACGTCGTAGACCGCGGCGAGCGCCGCCGGCAGGTCGGCGAGCGCCGCATGGTACTCGGGGTGCTCCGCGACCCATTCCGCGGCCGCAGCCTCCATCGGAATCAGCGGCGCCCGATCGCGATGTTTCGCATACGTGGTACAAAAAAAGGTCCTGACGTCGTTCTGCGAGGGGGTGAACATGAGCGGATTTTTACCGTTCGGCGCGCCTGAACCGGTTCGACGAAATTTCCGTCCCCGACGCGCGAGCAGGCTTTTCAGAATCCGTCGCATCGACCGACGACCACCGCAAAAGGAATCCCATGCAGATCACGACCGAGCAGCTCTTCGACGGCGCACGCACCCACAACGGCTTCGCCGCCGAGCCGATTCCCGAGGCGCAGCTCCGCCAGCTCTACGACCTGATGAAATGGGGGCCGACCTCGGCGAACTCGAGCCCGGCGCGCTTTCTCTTCGTCACCAGTCCCGAGGGCAAGGCCAAGCTGCTGAGCGGCATGTCGGCCGGCAACCAGGACAAGACGCGCGAAGCGCCGGTGAGCGTGATCGTCGGCATGGACACCGTGTTCTACGAGAAGCTGCCGCAACTCTTCCCGCATGCCGACGCCCGCGCCTGGTTCGTCGGCAACCAGGCGATGATCGACGCGACGGCGTTTCGCAATTCCAGCCTGCAAGGCGCCTACATGATCATGGCCGCGCGGGCGCTCGGTCTCGACTGCGGCCCGATGAGCGGCTTCGACGCGGCCAAGATCGACGCCGCGTTCTGGGCCGGCACGACCATCAAGACCAACTTCATCCTCAACCTCGGGCGCGGCGACCCGGCCAAGCTCTGGCCGCGCAGCCCGCGTCTGTCGTTCGACGAGGCTTGCGGCATCGTCTGATCAGCCGGGCGGCGCGTCCGTCGCCTGTGCGTCGGAGCTCCAGCCGGCGCGGGCCCGACGGGTCTCGGCCTCCTGCCGCTCCTGGGCGAAGAGCGACTCGAGTTGCTGGCGGCCCTGCCGCGCGGCCGAGATGAGCTGGGCTTCGTCCTTGCGCAGCGGCGCCATCCGGACGAGCTGCTCGACGTTGTGGCGACGAAAGCGCATGGCGAGCGTGCGCGCCTCGTGCGGCCGCCAGCCGAGTTCTTCGAGCACGCTGCGGGCGCTCATCAGCGCCGAATCGAGGGTTTCGCGCTCGATCATCGTGACGCCCAGGTCGACGAGGTCGAAATGGTGCTGGACGTTGCGGGCGCGGGCGACGATGGTGAGGTCGGGGAAATTCTCGCGCACCATCTTCGCGGTCTCGAGGCTTTCCGCCACGTCGTCGATCGCGAGCACCAGCACCTTCGCGGTCGCCGCGCCGGCGGTGCGCATCAGGTCGAGCCGGGTGGCGTCGCCGTAGAAGACGCGCCAGCCGAAGCGGCGCATCGCCTCGATCTGTTCGGCGTCGACGTCGAGCACCGTCGGCTTGATGCCGTTCGCGTAGAGCATCCGTCCGACGACCTGCCCGTAGCGTCCGAAACCGGCGATGATGACGGAGCGGTTCTGCGGCTCGGCGATTTCCTCGAGCCGGCGCTTCGTCTGCCCGGCGAGCAGCGGAATCAGCCAGCGGTCGGCCGCGACCAGCAGCACCGGCGTCACCAGCATCGAGAGGGCCACCGCGGCGACGAGCAGCGACGAGACCGTCGCATCGATCACGCCCGCCTGGGTGGCGGTCTGGAACACCACGAAGCCGAACTCGCCGCCCTGGGCCAGCAGGATGATGAAGACCGGCCGCTCGGGCCGGGGCAGCGGCATCAGGCGGCCCATGCCCCAGAGCACCGCGGCCTTGAGAAGCAGGAAGCCGAGCACCGTCGCCGCGATCACGAACGGGCGCTGCATCACGACGGCGAAGTCGATCGTCATGCCGACCGCGATGAAGAAGAGGCCGAGCAGCAGGCCCTTGAACGGCTCGATGTCGGTCTCGAGCTCGCGCCGGTATTCGCTCTCGGCGAGCAGCACGCCGGCGAGGAACGCGCCGAGCGCCATCGACAGGCCCACCGTCTGCATCAGCGTCGCGGTCGCGACGACGAGCAGCAGCGACGCGGCGGTGAAGATTTCGGGTGTCTTGCTGAGCGCGATCCAGCGCAGTGCCGGCCGGATCAGGAGGCGCCCGCCGAGCACGATCGCCGCGATCACGCCGAGCGCCTTGGCCGCGCCGAGCCAGGCGCCGCCGCCGCTCGGATGGGCGCCGCCGTCGGCCAGGAGCGGCAGCAGCGCGAGGATCGGGATCGCCGCCACGTCCTGCAGCAGCGAGACGCTCAGCACGCCCTGGCCGGAGGTCGTCGTCATGAGCCCGCGTTCGGCGAGGACGCCGAGGCCGATCGCGGTCGACGACATCGCCAGGCCGAGCGCCGCCGCGATCGCGATGCGAGCGTCCAGACCCGCCGCGAGCGCGATGGCCAGCATGAGCGCCGCCGAACCGAAGAGTTGCACGCTGCCCCAGCCGAAGATCGGCTTTCGGAGCGACCAGAGCCGCTTCGGTTCGAGTTCCAGGCCCACGAGGAACAGCATCAGCACGACGCCGAATTCGGAGAAGTGCAGCATGTCCTGCGGGTTGGTGACGAGGCCGAGCCCCCAGGGGCCGATCAGGATGCCGGCGGCGAGGTAGCCGATGATCGAGCCGAGGCCGGCGAATTTCGCGATCGGCACGGCGAGCACGGCGGCGGCGAGGTACACCAGGGTGCCGGTGAGCCAGGAGGTGTGGGGCATCAGGTGACCTCGCTCAGGGTTTCGTCCGGTCGCGCGTCTTCCGGCACCGGCGCCGGCAGGCCGTAGAGCAACTCGTCGAGTTCGGGCCAGCGGGGATAGGCGGCAAGCCGATCGGCGAAGGCGCGGGCGTGGGCGGCCACGTCGGCCTCGGGCAGGCGATGGGCGCCGTGCCGCAGCAGCGGTGGCAGAAACCGCATGCCGCAGAGGGCGGCAGTCTGTTCGTAGGGCGGCAGGAAGGCGTCGAACGGGTAGCGGTTGTAGCCGTGTGGAGCGTACGACTCGGCCGGGCCGCCGGTCGACGCGACCAGCCACAGGTCCTTGCCGCGCAAGGCGGTGCCGCCGGGCCCGTAAGCCCAGCCGAAGCCGAGCACGTCGTCGACCCACAGCTTCATCAGCGGCGGCATGCTGTACCAGTGGATCGGGTGCTGCCAGACGACGAGCTTCGCGCCCGCGAGCAGCGCGCGCTCGGCGCCGGCGTCGATCAGGAAGTCCGGGTACAACCAGTAGAGATCGCGCACGACGACGCCGACCTCCGGCCCGAGCGCACGTGCCGCGTCCATCAGCCGGCGGTTGATGCGCGACTGCTCGAGCTGCGGGTGCGCGGTGATGACGACGATGTCGGGCGCCGTCGGAGCGCTGGAAGCGGAAAGGTCGGCCATGGCGAGGTACGTTCTGGTGGCGGGCGGCCCGTCCTCGGTAACATAACCGCAAAGCAGCCGCCGGCTGCGGAGGGCATGCGCATGCCGGTGATCGTGGTCGCCAATCCGAAGGGCGGCGCGGGCAAGACGACGCTCGCGACGAATGTCGCGGGCTGGTTCGCGTCGCGCGGCCGGGGTGTCATGCTGGGCGATGCCGACTCGCAGCAGTCGTCGCGTCTGTGGCTCTCGCACCGGCCGGCCGGGCTGGCGCCGATCCGGCACTGGGAGGTCGTCCACGACGCGATCGTCCGGCCGCCCAAGGGGACGACGCACGTGGTTCTCGACACGCCTGCCGGCCTCCACGGCAGGCGGCTCGACGAGGTGATGAAGATCGCCGATCAGCTGCTCATCCCGCTGCAGCCGAGCATCTTCGACATCCACGCGACGCATGCCTTCGTCGAGCAACTGCGCGGACACAGGCGCGCCGACCGGGTCGCGATCGCGATCGTCGGCATGCGCACGCGCGAAGGAACGATCGCGACCGAGCAGCTCCAGGCGTTCCTCTCCGGCGTGAAGCTGCCCCTGCTCGGGCTGCTGCGCGACACCCAGAACTACGTGCATCTCGCCGCCCACGGCCTCACGCTCTGGGATGTCGACGCGAGCCGCTTCGGTCGGGACCGGGCGCAGTGGCAACCCATCGTCGAGTGGCTCGAAAGGGGTTGACCCGTGTTCGGGTTCGCCGCGATGCCGGGCGCCATGGCGAGCGACAGAATCTTCTCCATCTGTCGATCGACCCCCAGGATCCCACCGCATGAGAAGCTTCGACCACGCCTCCGATCTGCAGCCCCTGGTGGGCGAGGAAATCGCCGTCAGCGACTGGATCACCGTGACCCAGGAACGCATCCAGCTGTTCGCCGACGCGACCGGCGACCACCAATGGATCCACCTCGACACCGAGCGCGCGGCCCAGGGCCCGTTCGGCACGACCATCGCGCACGGCTTCCTCACGCTTTCCCTGCTGCCCGAGATGGGCGCCTCGGCGATGGCGGTGAAGGACACCCGCATGGGCGTCAACTACGGCCTCGGCAAGGTGCGGTTCCCGTCGCCGGTGCCCGCGGGCAGCCGCCTGCGCGGACGCTTCAAACTGCTGAAGTACGAGCCGCTCGATGGCGGGGCGCAGATCACGATGGAGTGCACGATGCAACGCGAAGGCTTTGAAAAGCCGGTCTGCGTCGCCGAATCGATCACGCGCCGCTACGTCTGACGAGCTCAGGCGAGGCGGGGGCGCACGAAGCGGCCGCTCGGCGTTCGCGGCACGCGCCGCAAACGAGCGCCCGAAGCGATCGTCGCTCGATTAGGATTGAGGGGTGAGATCACGGGGGCCCTCGATCCATGAAGGTTTTGCTGATTGACGACCACCCGCTGATCCTCTCGGCGCTGCAAAGTGTCATCGGCGGGTTGGGCAACGATGTCAGGGTCGTCGGCGTCGCGAGCGCCCGCGAAGCGCGCGAGGCGCTCAAGGCCGATCCCGACCATGACCTGGTGCTGCTCGATCTGGCGCTCGGCGATGCCGACGGGTTCGACGTGCTGAAGGAGTTCCGCGCGGCCTACCCCTCGCTGCCGGTCGTCGTTGTCTCTGCGTCCGACCGGGCGAGCGATGTGATCCGGGCCGTGGATCTCGGCGCGATGGGCTTCGTGCCGAAGCGCGCCAGCAACGAAACGCTCTTCGAGGCGCTGCGCCTGGTGATGTCGGGCGGTATCTACATCCCGCCGATGTCCATGACGTCCGAGAAGCCCGATCCGAGGCCCGAAGGCGATACCGTGCCGAGCGTGCTGCGGGTGCTGCGCGAGGAGTCCGAGGACAGCGGCTTTCAGACCCAGATGCCGCTCGATTCGCTCGGCTTGACGCCGCGCCAGACGGATGTGCTCGCACTGCTCCTGAAGGGCTACTCCAACAAGCTGATCGCGCGCGAGCTCAACCTGTCGGTCGAGACGATCAAGGATCACGTGGCGGCGGTGCTGCGCACCCTCAACGTCAGCTCGCGCACGCAGGCCGTGCTCGCGGTGAGCCAGATGTCGCAGCGCGGCGGGCCGCCCTCCTGGCGGCATTCCGGCGGGTAGTGCAGTGTTCGAAGCGGTGTGGAAATTGGTAGAACCGACTTCAGTGGTTCAGTGGATCAGAGCCCCTGTGAGCGAGGTCGCGACCGAGCCGGTGGCCGACACGGCGCTGCCCGTCTCGGGGCTGGCGCGCTTGCCCGAAGTCGTCCAGAGCACCTTCGACTACATGCCCGCGGCGCTCGCCGGTTACGTCGCCGGCGTCGGCGTCATCGCGATGCTGTTCTGGGGCGCGGCGATGCCGGTCCTGATGCCGCCGTGGATGGCCGCCTGCTTCGCGATGTGTGCCGTGCGCTGGGCCGTCATCCTCGCGTTCCGCCGGGCAGCGCCGCGGACGACCGAGGCCTGGCTCGCCTGGCGCCTGCGTTCGAATATCGGCACCGTCGTCGCCGCCACGCTCTGGGGCTTCGCCGGATGGACCTTCTACGGCGAGGCGAGCGGCCTGCAGCAGACCGGCCTCATCATCATCATCTACACCTTCTGCGTCGCCGGCATCCCGGTGCTGTCGATCCAGCCGCGGCTCTACCTGATCTTCGGCGGCGTGTGCCTGCTGCCGTTGGTGCTGCGCATCGCCCTCGTCGGCGATACGCCCAGCTACCAGCTCGCCGGCGAACTGGCGCTGATCATCAGCTTCACCGTCGTCCTCGCCAACAGCTACCGCCAGACGCTGCAGCGGGCCATCGAACTCAAGCTGCGCGCTGACGGGCTGCTCGCGCAACTGCGCGTCGAGAAGCTCGCCGCGGAGAGCGCACGGCGCGAGGCGGAAGTCGCGAACCGCGCCAAGACGCAGTTCTTCACCGCCGCCAGCCACGACCTGCGGCAACCGCTGCATGCGATGGGTCTCTTCGCCGAAGCGCTGCGCCAGCGCGTGCACGAACCGGAAGTCGCGCAGTTGGTCAACAGCATCAACGAGTCGGTCGACGCGCTCGAGGGCCTCTTCTCGGAGTTGCTCGACATCACCCGCATCGACACCGGCGGCGTCGAGGTGCACGAACAGAATTTCGAGATCGGCGACATCCTGAGGAAGCTCCGCCTGCATTTCGAGCCGAGCGCTTTCGAGAAGGGCCTGTCGCTGCGGCTGCGCGGCGGGCGGCGGGTGGCGCGCGCCGACCCGCTGCTGGTCGAGCGCGTGCTGCGCAACCTGGTGTCGAATGCGATCCGCTATACCTGCGACGGCACCGTGCTCGTGAGCTGCCGGCAGCGCGGCGACCGTCTCCTGCTGCAGGTCTGGGACACCGGCTGCGGCATCCGGGAGGCCGAGCAGGCGCGCATCTTCGAGGAGTTCTACCAGGTGCCGGCGACCGGCGTCGTGAGCCCCGAGCAGCGCAAGGGCCTGGGGCTCGGGCTCGCGATCGTTCGCCGCCTGGCCGCGCTGATGGAAGCGCCGCTCGCGATGCGGTCGCGCTTCGGCTTTGGTACGGTGTTCACGCTCGAGCTGCCGGTCGGCAAGCCGCCCCGGCCGGCCGCACAGCGGCTCCCCGGCAAAGGCCCGCTCGACATCACGCTCGGCGGGCGGCTGATCGTGGTCGTCGAAGACGAGCCCGCGGTGCGCGCCGGGCTCGAGGTGTTGCTGCGCGGCTGGGGGGCCGACATCCTCGCGTTCGACGGCGTGCTCGCTTGCCGGGCCTGGGCCGCGTCCGCCGGCGCCACGACACCCCCGCCGCACCTCATGATCGTCGACTACCGGCTCGAGGACGGCCTGACCGGCCTTCAGGCGCTCACGGCGATGCGCGACCGCTTCGGCACCGGCATCCCGGCGATCGTCGTGACCGGCAGCACGATGGCCGGCGCCGAGCTCGACGCCCAGCAGCACGATTTTCATCTGCTCATCAAGCCGGTGGTGCCGAACAAGCTGCGGGCGATGATCGCCTTCAAGCTCGGCGTCAAACCGCAAGTCGGGTGAGCGAACTTCAGCTGGGCGCGTACCCCAGCCGGACGTAGATCGGCGCGAACGCCTCGGCCTGCGTCACCTCCACCAGGTGCTCGCGCGCCAGTTCCAGCAGGGCGATGAAGGTCACGATCAGC
>CAZZWY010000130.1:0-9164 GCA_964657785.1 uncultured Acetobacteraceae bacterium | reverse complement strand
TCGGGCAGATCCTGAAGAACCTGCTCTCCAACGCCATCAAGTTCACCGAAGCCGGCAGCGTCACGCTGCGGGTGCGGGCGGACGCGGCCGGCCGGATCGCGTTCGCGGTCGAGGACAGCGGCATCGGCGTCGCCCCGGAGCAGCAGTCGATGATCTTCGAGGCATTTCGACAGGCCGACGGCAGCACCCACCGCAAGTACGGCGGGACCGGCCTCGGTCTCTCGATCTCGCGCGATCTGGCCCGCCTGCTGGGCGGCGACATCGCCGTGCAGAGCACCCCCGGCGCCGGCAGCGTGTTCACCCTGTCCGTCCCGGTCGTGTCCGCGGCGCCGGGGCCGGGTCGTGGCGGCGAGCCGGCCGCCTTGTCCGCCCCCGACGTCCTGCGGCCGTTGCCGCCGGTGGCCCCGGCGCTCCCCGCCTCGCCGCCGGTCTCCGCCGTGGCGAGCCGAACGCCGTCCGGCCGGCGTTCGATCCTGGTGATCGAGGACGACACCCGTTTCGCCGCGATCCTGAGCGACCTGGTGCGAGAGATGGGCTACGAATGCATCGTCACTCACACCGCGAGCGACGGCCTGGCCGCCGCCGCCTCGCAGCGGCCGAGCGCGATCCTGCTCGACGTCAATCTGCCCGACGGCTCCGGCCTCGCGGTCCTCGACCGGCTCAAGCACGATCCGCTGACCCGGCACGTGCCGGTGCACGTCGCGTCGGTCGCCGAACTCGCGCGCGAGGCGCTCGAGCTCGGCGCCGTCGGGTACCTGCTCAAGCCCGTGCCGCGCGAACGGCTGGTCGAGGCGGTGCGGCAACTCGAGGCGAAATTCCTGCAGCAACTGCGCCGCGTGCTCGTGGTCGAGGACGACCCGCGCCAGCGCGACGCGATCCGGCAACTGTTGGGCACCCCCGACGTCGAGATCTTCTGCGTCGAGGCCGCTGCCGAAGCGCTCGCCGCGCTCGGCGCGTCGACCTTCGACTGCATGGTGATGGACCTCAACCTGCCGGACCTCAGCGGCTACGAACTGCTGGAGCAGATGTCGACGCAGGAGCACGTCTCCTTTCCGCCGGTGATCGTCTACACCGGCCACTCGCTCACGGCGGAGGAAGAACAGCGCCTGCGGCGCTACTCGAAGGCGATCATCGTGAAGGACGTGCGCTCGCCCGAGCGGCTCCTCGACGAGGTGACGCTGTTCCTGCATCAGGTCGAGTCGCACCTGCCGGTCGCGAGCCAGCAGCTCCTGCAACGCGCCCGCGACCGCGACGCGGCGCTCGACGGGCGCACCGTCCTGATCGTCGAAGACGACGTACGCAACGTCTTCGCCCTCTCCAGCGTTCTCGAAAGCAAGGGCGCGAAGACCCAGATCGCCCGCAACGGGCGCGAGGCGCTCGAGGCGCTCGCCCATCACACCCAGGGCAGCGATTGCGCCATCGACCTGGTGCTGATGGATATCATGATGCCGGAGATGGACGGGTATGCGGCCATGCGCGAGATTCGCCAGCGCGCCGACTGGAAGAATCTGCCGATCATCGCGCTCACGGCCAAGGCGATGAAGGACGACCAGGAAAAGTGCATCGCCGCCGGGGCCAACGACTACATCGCCAAACCGCTCGATGTGGAACGGTTGCTTTCGCTGGCGCGGGTCTGGGTGCGGAAGTGACTTCGGCCGCGCCGCCGACCGGTGCAGGCGAGTGCGCTGACGCGTTCGACGCCGTCGCCTCCGCTGCCGCGGCCGATCGCGACTTCGAGATCGAGCTCGGCCTCCTCCTCGAGGCCATCTTCCTCAAGTACCACTGCGATTTCCGCGGCTACGCCCGGGCGTCGCTGAAACGCCGGCTCATGGCGGCGCTGCCGCGCTTCGATTGCACGACGCTCTCGCAGCTCCAGGACCGGCTCCTGCACGACAGCCCGGTCTTCCCGCAGATGCTCGACTTCCTGACGGTGCAGGTGAGCGAGATGTTTCGCGACCCGGCCTATTTCCAGGCCCTCCGGGAGAAGGTCGTCCCGATGCTGCGGACCTATCCGTCGCTCAAGATCTGGGTCGCCGGCTGCAGCGCGGGCGAAGAGGTGTATTCGCTCGCGATCCTGCTGCGCGAGGAGGGGCTGCTCGAGCGCAGCCTGATCTACGCGACCGACATCAATGCGCTCGCGTTGCAGCGTGCCCGCGCGGGGGTCTACGATATCGACCGGATCGCAGGGTTCACGGCGAACCACCGCCGCTCGGGCGCGCGCTCGTCGCTGTCCGATTACTACACCGCTGCGTACGGTCGCGCGGTCATCGACAAGTCGTTGAAGGAACATGTCGTCTTCTCCGATCACAGCCTCGCGACCGACAGCGTCTTCGCCGAAGTGCAGCTCGTCTCCTGCCGCAACGTGCTGATCTATTTCGACCGGCGGCTCCAGGATCGCGCGCTCGCGCTCTTCGCCGACGCGCTGTGCCGCAAGGGGTTCCTCGGCCTGGGCGCGAAGGAGTCGCTGCGCTTCTCGTCGGAGGTCACGCGCTTCGACGAGCTCGTGCCCGGCGAGCGCATCTACCAGAAGCGGGGCGGCGTGTGACGACCGCCCGGCCGACGGACGCGATCTGCATCGGCGCGTCGGCCGGCGGCGTCGAGGCGCTCGGGGTCCTGCTGCCGGCCCTGCCGGAGCGCTTGTCCGCCTGCGTGCTCGTCGTCCTGCACCTGCCGCGGGACCGGCCGAGCCTGCTCGTCGAGATCTTCAGCGGCAAGTGCGCCCTGCCGGTCCGCGAGGCGCAGGACAAGGAGCCGCCCTCGGCCGGCACCGTCTACTTCGCACCGCCCGACTATCACCTGCTCGTCGACGCCGGCCCGCGTCTGGCCCTCTCGCTCGACCCGCCGGTGCGCTTTTCGCGGCCGTCGATCGACGTGCTCTTCGAATCGGCGGCCGACGTCTGGCGCGAACGCCTGCTCGGCATCGTGCTGACCGGCGCCAACAGCGACGGCGCCGACGGCCTGGCGGCGGTGCGGCGTCTCGGCGGCCGGACGCTGGTGCAGTCCCCGGACGAAGCGCAGGTCCCGGCCATGCCCGAGGCGGCGCTGCGGCGCGTTCCCGAGGCGCGCGTCGCAACCCTGGCGCAGATGTCACGCCACCTGGCCGCCTTGGCGACGCCGGAGGACGTCGCGTGAGCCAGGGCTCGGCGGTCAAGTGCCTGATCGTCGACGATCGCGACGAAAACCTGCTCGCGCTCTCGGCGCTGCTGAAGAGCGACGAGGTCGAGGTGCTGGCGGCGCGCTCGGGCGTCGAGGCGCTCGAATTGCTGCTGGTTCACGACGTGGCGCTCGCGTTCCTCGACGTGCAGATGCCGCAGATGGACGGCTTCGAGCTCGCCGAGCTGATCCGCGGCAGCGAACGCACGCGGCACGTGCCGCTCATCTTCATGACCGCCGGCGATCGCGACCCGCTCCGGCAGTTTCGCGGGTACGACAGCGGCGCCGTCGATTTCCTCTGGAAGCCGATCGACCCGCACATCCTGCGCAACAAGGCCGACGTCTTCTTCCAGTTGCACCGCCAGAAGCGCCAGCTCGCCGACGAGCTGCGGGCGCGGACCGACATGTTGCGCCTCAACGAGCTTTTCGTCGCGATGCTCGGGCACGACCTGCGCAACCCGCTCACGGCGATCGTCGCCGGCGCGACGCGGCTGCAGCGCCGCTCGGAGGACGAGTTCGTCCGGCAGACCGCCGACCGCATCCTGGACGGCGGCAAGCGCATGGGCCGGATGATCGACGCGCTGCTCGATCTGACCCGGGCGCGGCTCGCCGGCGGCATCCCGCTGCGGCGCGGGCCGTCGGACCTCGGGCTGCTGGTCGACGCCGTGGTCGCCGACGCCCGCACCGCGGCGCCGGACCGGGCGATCGACCTCCAGCGCCACGGCGACCTCACCGGCAACTGGGATGGAGACCGGCTCGCGCAGGTGGCGTCCAACCTCGTCGGCAACGCCCTGAACCACGGCGATCCGGCGACGCCCGTGCAGGTGCAGGTCGATGGCGACGGCGCCGAGGTGGTGATGTGCGTCGTCAACGGCGGCCGCATCGAGGCGGAGCTGCGGCCGTCGCTCTTTGACCCGTTCCGCCGCGGCCGTGTGCCGGCGCAAGGTCTCGGCGACGGTCTCGGTCTCGGGCTCTACATCGTCCAGCAGATCGCCCTGGCCCACGGCGGCAGCATCGAGGTGAACGATGTGGAGCCGCACTCGACGGCGTTCACCGTCCGGCTCCCTCGAGGCCGCTGAGTTGGTGTCGAAAGGGGGCGCGCCGCCCGGACGACGGCGGCCCGAGGAACCGTCCTACGAGTGCCTCGCGACACGACGCGCAGCATGTCGGATCGTTTCAAGGAGTCGACGCATGCCCACCGACCCGGCCCCGGCCGACCCCCCCGGCGCCCTCAGCCGTCGCAGCCTCCTGCAATCCGCGGGCGGCGCTGCCGCGCTGACGGCATTCGGCGGGGAAGCGAGCGCCGCCGCGACCCCTGCGGCGCCAGCCGGTACCGCCTCCCGCACGGCGCGCCCCGTCACCTTGCGGATCAACGGCAGCCAGTACAGCCTGACGCTCGAGCCGCGCGTCACCTTGCTCGACGCGCTGCGGGAGTACGCGCTGCTGCCCGGCACCAAGAAGGGCTGCGACCGCGGCCAGTGCGGCGCCTGCACCGTGCTCGTCGACGGACGCCGCGTCAACGCCTGCCTGACGCTCGCGGTGATGCAGGAAGGCGCCGACGTGACCACGATCGAAGGCCTCGGCACGCCGGAGGCGCTGCACCCGATGCAGGCCGCGTTCATCGAGAGCGATGCGTTCCAGTGCGGCTACTGCACGCCGGGCCAGATCTGTTCGGCCGTGGCGCTTCTCAACGAACACCGCGCGGGCCAGGCGAGCGCGGCGACCCGCGACGTGCGCGCCGCGATGACGGCGCTCACCGACGACGAGATCCGCGAGCGGATGAGCGGCAACCTCTGTCGCTGCGGCGCCTATCCGAACATCGTCGCTGCCGTGCGCGGCGTCGCGCAGGCACGCGGCACCGCGGCGGCCGCGTGAGAGGCGAGCGATGATCGACGTCGACTACCAACGCGCCGGCAGCGTCGCCGAAGCGATCCGGCTGGTGCGCTCGCCCGGCACCGCCTTCATTGCCGGCGGCACCAACCTGCTCGACCTGATGAAGGGTGGGGTCGCGAATCCGGCCCGGCTCGTCGACGTAAGCCGGTTGCCGCTCGCCCAGATCGTGCCGCTCGACGGCGGGGGCCTGCGCATCGGTGCGATGGTCCGCAACAGCGAGCTCGCCAACGACCGCAGCGTGCGGGAACGCTACCCGCTGCTTTCCCAGGCGCTGCTGTCGGGAGCCTCCCAGCAGCTGCGCAACATGGCGACGGTCGGCGGCAACCTGTTGCAGCGGACCCGCTGCTACTACTTCTACGACACCGCCTTCACCGCCTGCAACAAGCGCGCGCCCGGCTCCGGCTGCGCAGCGCGTGACGGCTACAACCGCATCCATGCGATCCTCGGGGCGAGCGCGCAGTGTGTCGCGACCAACCCGTCGGACATGAACGTCGCGCTCGCGGCACTGCGCGCGACGGTCGTCGTGCAGGGACCGGAGGGCGAGCGCCGGATCGCGATGGCCGACTTCCACCGCCTGCCCGGCGACACGCCGCAGGTTGAGACCACGCTGCGGGAAGGCGAGCTGATCACCGCGGTCGACCTGCCCGCGTCGCCGTTCGCGGCGAACGCCCACTACCTGAAGGTGCGAGACCGGGCGAGCTATGCCTTCGCACTCGTCTCGGTCGCTGCGGCGGTGCAGCTCCAGGACGGGGTCGTGCGCGACGCGGCGCTCGCCCTCGGCGGCGTCGCCCACAAGCCGTGGCGCGTCGTTGCCGCCGAGCGCTCGCTCGTCGGCAAGCGCCTCGATGGCGCGGCGCTCGGCGCCGCAGCCGACCTCGCGCTGCGCGGGGCCCGACAGCTCGAACACAACGCCTTCAAGCTCCCGCTCGCCCGCAACGCGATCCTGCGGGCGTTCGCGACGGCAGAGGGGACGGCATGATCACCGGCCAGCCGATGAACCGGGTCGACGGCCGGTTGAAGGTGTGCGGGCGCGCCACCTACGCCGCCGAGTTCGCGTTGCCCGGCATGGCGCACGCGGTGCTCCTGACCAGCACCGTGCCGACCGGCCGGATCGCCCGGATGGAGACGCGTGCCGCCGAAGCCGCGCCCGGCGTGCTCGCGGTGTTGACCCCGTCGAACGCGCCGCGCCTGCCGAACGGCGGCAAGGCGGCGGTCGACCCGCCGGCCGGGCGCATGCTGTCGCTGCTGCAGGACGAGAGCGTCGCCTATCACGGCCAGCCGATCGGTGTCGTCGTGGCCGATACCCTCGAGCACGCGACCGCCGCGGCGGCGCTCGTCGAGGTCAGCTACACCGGCAGCACCGAGGCGGTGCTCGACTTCGAGCGCGCCAAACGCGCCAACTACCCTCCCAAGGCCGCCAATCGCGAGAAGACCGATTCAGCGCGCGGCGACGTCGCCTCGGCATTGAAGGGCGCCCCGACCCGCCTGGAGATGACCTACACCACGCCCATCGAGCACCACAACCCGATGGAGCCGCATTCGACGATCGCCGCGTGGGACGGCGAGCGCCTGACCGTGCGCGACGCGACCCAGTACGTGACCGGTGTCAAGGAGACGCTCGCCCGAACCTTCGGACTCTTGCCGGAGCAGGTGGTCGCGATCTGCCCGTACGTCGGCGGTGGTTTCGGCTCCAAGGGCTCGACCTGGTCGCACGTGCCGCTGGCGGCAATGGCCGCCCGCCAGGTCGGCCGGCCGGTCAAGCTGGTGCTGACGCGCCCGCAGATGTTCTCGATGGTCGGCAACCGGCCGCACACCGAGCAGCAGCTCGCCATCGGCGCCGCCGGCGACGGCACGCTCGGCGCGTTGCGCCACGACGTGATCGCCGAGACGTCGATGCTCGAGGACTGGGTCGAGACCTCCGCGCTCGTGTCGCGCATGCTCTATGCCGTGCCGAATCAGTCGACGACGCACCGGATCACGAAGCTCAACATCGGCACGCCGACCTTCATGCGCGCGCCGGGCGAGGCGAGCGGCAGCTTCGCGCTCGAGTCGGCGATGGACGAACTCGCGAGCCGCCTGCAGATCGACCCGATCGAGCTGCGCCTGCGCAACTACGCGGAACAAGACCCTGACAAGGGCAAGCCGTTCTCGAGCAAGTCGCTGCGCGAGTGCTACCGCGTCGGGGCCGAGCGCTTCGGCTGGGGTCGGCGCAACCCGGTGCCGGGCAAGACGACGAACGGCCGCTGGAAGGTCGGCTTCGGGATGGCGACGGCGACCTACCCGACCAACCGCAGCCCCGCCGAGGCGCAGGTGCGGATCGGCGCCGACGGCCGCGCGCTCGTGCAGTCGGGGTCGCAGGATCTCGGCACCGGCACTTACACCGTCATGACGCAGGTCGCCGCCGACGCCCTCGGGTTCGCGCCCGACCGCATCCGCTTCGAGCTCGGCGATTCGCGCCTGCCGAAGGCGCCGGTCTCGGGCGGCTCGCAGTCGGTCGCGAGCGTGGCACCGGCGGTGCAGGCCGCCTGCCTCGCGGCGCGTGAGCAGCTCGTTGCGCTCGCCCTCAACGACCCGGCCTCGCCGCTGTTTCAGAAGACCGCCGCGCAGGTCACGATCGATGCCGGCCGGCTCCAGTTGCGCGACGGCGGGGCGGGGGAAACCGTCGAGGCGCTGCTGGTGCGGCGCGGCGGCGCGCCGGTCATCGCCCGGGCGGGCGCCAAGCCGGGCGACGAGAAGGAGGCGTTCTCGATGCACGCGTTCGGCGCGGTCTTCGCCGAGGTATGGGTCGATCCGGAGCTCGGCATCATCCGCCTGCCGCTCCTCACCGGCGCCTACGCGATCGGCACGCTGCTCAATGCCAAGACCGGCCGCAGCCAACTGCTGGGCGGCCTGGTGTGGGGCGCGGGCATGGCGTTGATGGAAGCGTCGCACCGCGACCTGCGCAACGGCCGGATCGTGAATGCGAACCTGGCCGAATACCACGTGCCGGTGAACGCCGACATCGGCACCGTCGACATCGCCTTCGTGCCCGAAGACGACCCGCACGTCAATCCGCTCGGCGCCAAGGGGATCGGCGAGATCGGCATCACCGGCGTGGCCGGCGCGATCGCCAATGCCGTCTTCAATGCGACGGCCCGGCGCGTCCGCGGCTTGCCGATCACGCTCGACCAGTTGCTGGGCGACGCGGAGGCGGCTTGAAGTCGGACTGAACGGGGCCAGATGCGGAGGACCTTTCGCGGTCCTGCCGCACCCGGCCTTCGATGTCCCCTTTTCGTCTTCTGTTTCTCTCGGCGCTGCTCCACGGCTACGTCGGCGTCCGGGTGGCGCCTGTGCTGCCGTCATCCGCCGGGGTCGGCTTCGCCGTCGTGCTGCTCGTCTCGGCGGTGCTGATGCCGATGACCTTGCTGGCGCGGCGGTTTCGGCACCAGCCACTCGCCGACCTGCTCGCCTGGGCGGGCAGCGTCTCGATGGGGTTCTTCTCCTCGCTCATCGTCCTCACGCTGCTGCGCGACGCGCTTCTCGCGCTGCGGTGGGTCGCGGGGTTGCTCGTGCCCGGGCTGGACGCAGCGACGGCGGCCAGCGTCGGGATGACCGCCGCGGCCGTGCCGTTGCTGGCGCTTCTGGCCTCGCTGCTCGGGCTGTTCAACGCGCGCCGCACCGCCGCGATCGTGCGGGTCGACGTGCCGATCGCGGGCCTCCCCGACGCGCTGCACGGTTTCACGATCGCCCAGCTCTCGGACATCCACGTCGGCCCGACGATCAAGCGGCGCTACCTCGGGCCGATCGTCGAGGCGGTCAACCGGCTCGACGCCGACATGGTGGCGGTCACCGGCGACCTGGTCGACGGATCGGTCCCCGATCTCGGCGCGCAGGTCGGCGCGCTCGCCGGGCTCACGTCGCGCCACGGCACCTTCTTCGTGACCGGCAACCATGAGTACTACTCCGGCGCCGTCGCGTGGGTGCGGGAGCTGCGCCGGATCGGCTTTCAGGTGCTGCTGAACCAGCATGTCGTGCTGTCGCACGACGGGGCGGCCCTCGTCGTCGCCGGCGTGACCGATTACGGCGCCCACCACTTCGACCCGGCCCAGCGCAGCGATCCGGCGGCGGCGCTCGCCGGC
>CAZZWY010000129.1:0-9182 GCA_964657785.1 uncultured Acetobacteraceae bacterium | reverse complement strand
CAAACGGCGCCAACGGAATAGACGGCGGATCAGGCAAGGACGGCGCCGATGGGGCGCCGGGCGCGGATGGCGCTGACGGAACCAGCGTTGACGAAGCCGTTGTGCTGGCGATGGTTGATACGGCGATGACGAACTTTGCCAAGTCGGTGCCGCTGCCCAAGGATGGCAGAGACGGGATTGACGGTAAAGACGGCGCCGACGGTTTGAACGGCAAGGACGGCTCGTCGGTGTTGCTCGATGACGTTGCCCCGTGGATCCAAGAGTCCATCACAAAGGCGGTTTCCCTCCTGCCCGTTCCGGCGCCTGGCCGCGACGGCCGGGATGGAATTCAGGGAGATAAGGGCCTGGACGGAAAAGACGGTCGGGATGGCGCCGACGGCCTCGGCTTTGATGATGTCCAAGTCGAACACGACGGCGAACGGCAGGTAACGATCAAGTTCGTGAAAGGCGAGCGAGTCAAAGCCTTCCCGTTTACCGTGCCGGCGCAGATTGACCGCGGCGTCTACAAAGACGGCAACCAATACGAAAAGGGCGACGGTGTGACGTGGGGCGGGTCGCTCTGGATAGCGCAGAAGGACACAGCCGAGAAGCCCGACGGCGGAACGGGCGATTGGCGCCTCGCCGTGAAGAAGGGGCGCGATGGGCGGGACAAGTAACCCGTTCAGAGCCGCGACCGTAGCGATTCTGGCAAGCGGCCCATCGATGAACGCAGAGACGGTGCGCCAGGTCGTTGGCTCCGGCATTGCCAGTATCGCGATCAACGCGACCTATCGACTCGCGCCGCGAGCGGATGCGCTGTTCGCCGCTGATTGGGAGTGGTGGGACAAGAACTCGGAGGCTCTTGCCTTTCCGGGCTTGAAACTCGTGGGGCGGCACTGCAATCTTCCTGGCGTGATGGTCTTCCCAACCGATAGAAGGGAAGGCGG
This sequence comes from uncultured Acetobacteraceae bacterium, assembly GCA_964657785.1. GTDB lineage: Bacteria > Pseudomonadota > Gammaproteobacteria > Burkholderiales > Burkholderiaceae_C > LMDS01. The sequence continues at coordinate 8,256 of CAZZWY010000129.1, read as the reverse complement.
CAACTCGGCGCTGTACGCCGCGCAGTTCGCGGAATCGATGGGTGCGGCGGAAATCTTGCTGTTCGGTGTTGATCTTCTGGACGACGAGCCGGACCACTGGCACGGACCGCACGAGGGGCTGAACAACCCGACCGCTGCGATCTTTGAAATGCAGCGGCGCGCGTGGGCGCAGTACGCCAAGAAGGCCGCGGCTACGGTCGTGAACTGCAACCCTCGGAGCGGCTTGAACTGTTTCCCGTTCGGCTTCCTGTCCGACTACTCGTGAAGCCGCTCCATGTCGTCGGCATGCAAGGCTTAGGCGACAACATCCACCAGCGGGCGGTGATTCGCGAACTGGTGAAGACGCGGGAGGTGTGGCTAGAAACGCCCTGGCCGTGCTTCTACTTTGACATCAGGGAAGCGTGGCTGGTCAGGTCCACAAGCCCGCTGCGCACGCAAGCGAAGAACCTCAAACGCGAGGCGCATTGGTTCGATGCCGAGAAGGCGCCGCCTGCCATCGAATCGATGCGGGTTAGCTACCCGCCTGAAACCATCCGGCGATGCGGGTCGGTGCTCGGAGCAATGTCGGAGCGTTGTGGCGTACCGCTCGGCGACTTTCGGATGCAAGTTCCGGCGGCATGGCTGGACAAAGCGCGACGGCATCTACCGAAGTCACATGGGCCGGTCCTTGTCGTCCGGCCGCTGGTGGCTCGTTCGGAGTGGGGCGGCGCGGCGGTCAGAAATGCCGACCCAGCCACGTACATCCGATTGTTCAATGAGCTACGCCAGGACTTCTTTGTAGTGAGCGTTGCCGACATCGAGCCGCCGCAGGAATGGATGGTTGCCGAACTGGATGCCGATTTGAAGCTGCACAGCGGCGAACTGGACGCGGAGGCGATGGCGGGGTTGTTTGCGCTGGCATCGATGGTCTACACGAGTTCAGGTTTTGCCGTCCCGCTTGCTCAAGCCGTGGGCGCGCCGGTCGTGTCTGTGTTCGGGGGATATGAGTCGAGTTGGAGCTTTTCGGCGGGTGCGCGGTTTTCGCCCTACTTGGGCATTGATCCCGTTCGCCCGTGTGCGTGCTTCTCGCACTACCACGAGTGTGATCGCCGAATCGATGAGTCCAAGGCGACGGCCGACATCAGGTCATTTGCGCAGAGGGTAGGCCATGCTCGCATTTGATCTTTGGTCCGAAATGATGCTCAGGCGTCATTGGGATCAACACCGCCAGCAGCGTCGGTCTTTTGGGTTGCGCGTCATTGCTGACGTGCAAAACGAACCGATTCGGATGGAAGAAGCATGGTGGCATCTTCGCGTCGATGACGGCGGCGGCCCGAATGACGACTGGATCGAACAGATCGGCATCCCTGCCGCCCGGACATGGTGCGAGCAGTACACAGGGCTGTCGATCGCCAAACGAACGCTTGAAATGAGCGCTGATCGGTTTGACGCAGAGATCGAAATTCCTTTCGGCCCGGTCGACTCGCTAGTTTCGGTGACGTACACGGACCCGCAAGGCGTCAGCCAAGTCGCCGTGCCTGCGGCCTACGAACTTGACCCGTATTCAAGCCCGAACGTGCTTCGACCCGCATACGGCACGAGCTGGCCAGTTGCTCGCGGATCGGCGAACAGCGTTCTTATCCGGTATGTCGTCGGCTACAGCGTCCTCGGCGACAACCCGATGGTCAATCCGTTGCCGGGGACGATGCGCGCGGCGCTGCTGATGATGCTGGCGCATCTGTTCGAAAACCGCGAAGCCACGGCGATCACACGTGCGACAGACGTGCAGGAAATGCCACTCGGCGTGAAGTCGCTGCTCGACTTCCACCGTGTCCGCCTCGGGATGGCTTGATGCAAGCCGGCAAGCTCAATCGCTATGTGCAGATTCAGAAGCCGGCGATTTCGCAAGACGTGGACGGTCAGCCGCTGACGACGTGGACGAAGGTTGCCAATGTATGGGCTGACGTGCGCTATCTGAATGGCGCAGAGGCGATCCGGGCAGGGCAAGACCTCACGATTGCCAACGTCTCGATTCGCATCAGGAAACGAGACGACGTGACGGCATCCATGAGGGCCGTACTCGGTGCAACGGTGTTCAACATCCGCGCCGTGCTGCCCGATGAAGAAACCGGGCAAAGCGTTGATCTTGTTTGCCAGACGGGTTCTGCGAATGGCTGATTCCCTATCCATCAAATTCGACGCCGGCAACATCAGCAGCGGCCTTGACGCGATCGTCGAGGCAGCGAAGAAGGCGACGCGTCCGGCCGCGCAGGCCGGCGCACAAGTGTTTTACGACGAAGTCCTACTGCGCGTTCCGGTGAAGACGGGGACGCTGAAGTCGAGCATCTATCAGGTGTTCAGCAAAGACAACAGTACCGACGACAAAGCGGTATATCAAGTCAGTTGGAACCACCGCAAAGCCCCGCATGGGCATCTGATCGAGTTTGGCACCAGCCGAGACCCGGCCTACCCGTTCATTCGCCCAGCCTTTGACGCAAAGGCTGCTCTGGCACTTGAAGCCGCAAAGGCCAAGTTCTACGAACTCGTCGCGCCGAGCGTCAAGTGAGCGTCGAAGCCGACATCGTTGCTGCATTGCAGCCGCTTTTCCCTGGGCGCGTCTTTCCTGATTTTGCGCCGGGCAATGCAGCGAAGCCGTTCTGCGTCTATCAACAGGTCGGAGGTGTTGCCCCGACGTTCGTTGAGAACGCAGTTCCATCGCTACAGAACGGCCGATTTCAAGTGGCCGTGTGGGATGACCGGAGAACTTCGGTAGCGGCGCTTGGCCTGCAAATCGAGTCGGTCATGGTGACGGCGAAGGCTTTTGATGCGCGTCCCCTAGGTGCACCCATAGCCGACTACGACGAACAGACGCAGCTTCGCGGCTCGCGTCAAGACTTCAGCGTTTGGTCGAAGCGCTGAGCAACTTACGCAACACGACCGCAGGACTATCCGAATGATTGAAGAAGAAACCTCGCCGCAGGCCGAGCCTGCGCAAACGCTGTTCCGTGCCAAGACGCTCGTCTCGCATGCGGGGCAGCAGTACGGAGACAACCAGCACTTCTACGCCAATCCGATGCACGTAAAGCCGCTTCTCGAAAGCGGCCAGATCGAAGCCGTCGCCGACCAATAACCCGTTTCCACATCAGCAACCAAGCCGCCTTCGGGCGGCTTTTTTATTTCCGAAACGCCCCCGAGCGGGCTGAAGGACCACCATGACCGTGAAAGTTTCCAACGGCTCGCTCATCGCCATCGAATCGGGCAGTGCCGCCAACGTCGCCGTCTCGGCGATCACTAATGCCAACCCTGCCGCCGTCACCACAGCGACTGCGCACGGTTATGCAACCGGCGACATCATTGAGATCGTTTGTGGTTGGTCTCGGGTTACGAACAGCATTCGGCGCGTGACGGTGGTCGACACGACTCACTTCACTGTGGACGGCCTTGATACGACTTCGACCGGCACCTTTCCGGCTGGTGGGGGAACCGGCACAGCGGCAAAAGTCAGCGGCTTCACGCAGCTCTCGCAAATCACCGCAGCGACGACCAGCGGCGGCGAGCAGCAATTCCTTACCTACCAGTTCTTGGAAGCTGATGCCCAAAAGCAAATCCCGACGTTCAAGACACCCTTCGGCGCATCGTTCACGGTTGCCTATGACGCTACCTTGCCCGGCTTTCAATTGGCAGGAGTCGCAAACGATGACCGTCTTCCCCGCGCGGTTCGGATCACGCTGTCGGATGGCGGCACGATTTACTATAACGCGTTCATCAGCCTGAACCGCACGCCGAGCCTGACGGTGAATGAACTGATGGCCTGCCAGGTCACGCTCTCGCTCCTGGCTGAGCCGGTGAGCTATAGCTGATGGTCTCGCGCCTCAAACTCCAGCCGGCGCCGACCTTCAAGGCAACGGTGCAAATCCCGGTTCCGGGCGGAAAAGATGAGCCGGTCGAGTTCGTCTTCAAGTTTCGCAACCGGGACGAGATCAAGAAGCTGATCGATGGCGTAGACGGCCAGCTCTGGACCGATGTGATTCTTGCGGTCGCCGAGAACTGGGATTTGTCGGACCCGTTCACGCGCGAGTCAATTGACTTGCTGACGACGAACTATGTCGGCGCCGGGCAGGCGATCTTTGATACCTACGTCGAGCAACACACCAAGGCCCGCGCAAAAAACTGAGGGCCGCCGTCGTCGCGATGTTCGCCAAGCCTCCGAAGGCCGAGGAAATGGCGATGTTCGGCCTGACGGTCGAAGAAGCGACGGTACAGGCGGAGGTTTGGCCCGACGACGTTGAGACGGTGAACACGTTCATCGCGATGGAAACGCAGTGGCGAATCGGCATGTCCGGTCCGACAGGGCTGGACTACGCGGCGCTACCGGCGGTGCTGAAGATGATGGACATCGGGCGTAAGCGTCATGCCTATGTGTTTGAGGGCTTGCGAGTGATGGAAGAGCAGGCGCTCGAAGAGATGCAGCGGCTCCGCGAAGATGCAGAGCGCGAAGCCGAAGTAAAGCGAAGGATGGCGCATGGCAGCAGGTGATCTCAAGGGTCAGATCGAGATCGCTGTAGACGCCACTGGCGTTGAGGCAGGCATCGGTCGGGCGAAGCGCTCCCTCGCCGACCTGGGCGCGACGGCCAAGGCTGCGGGTCAGCAGGCGTCGCAGGGGCTCGCCTCGGCCGGCAGCGGTGGCGATGCGGCAGCGGCAACAGTTGACCGTGCCACCAAGAACATCGCCGCCTCCATCGAGCGGGCGACTGCCGCGTTGAACGCCGGCGGTCGGGCGACGTCGGGCTACTTTGCAACCCTCGCGGCACAGAAAGGGGCCAATGCCGACTTCTTGAAGCCGCTGCTGGCTGATCTTGACGCCGCGAACGCAAAGAGCGCGAACGCGGCGCATGGCATGGATGGGTTGAGCTTCGCGACTGCTGGTGCAAAGCGCGAATTACTCGTTCTCGTCCACGAACTGAGCCAAGGCAATTTCTCAAGGTTCGGCGGTTCGCTTCTCGTGCTCGGTGAGCGTACCGGCGCCGCCAGCCTGCTGTTCAGCGGCATGGCGATATCGGTAGGCGCGGCGGCGGCTGTTCTCGGCGGATTTGCTGTCGCTGCCGCTCTAGGGGCCGCAGAGTCAAAGGCGCTTGCCGACGCACTGATTCTGACGGGCGATGCATCTGGTGCAACCTACAGCGGGCTGAGCAATGCCGCCAAAGGTATCGCGGCGATCGCTGGTAGCCGCGGCGCGGCGGCCGAGGCGCTAACCGCAATCGCTTCTACTGGAGCGGTAGCCGGCGAGAACCTTGAAAAGTTCGGCCTCGTTGCTGTCAAACTGAGCCGGGATGTCGGCACCAGCATTGAAGACACGGCGAAGCAATTTTCAGAACTCGGCCGGGCGCCCGTCACCGCTAGCGAAAAACTCAACGAGTCGTTGCACTATTTGACGCTCAGCACCTACGAGCAAATCAAGGGGCTGCAAGATCAAGGCAAAGAGGCAGAAGCAGCATCCGCGGCACAGAACGCCTATGCCGATGCGATGCTGAGCCGAACCGCTCAGATCGAGGGAAGTCTAGGGCTTGTTTCAAGAGCATGGCATGCGGTCGGCGACGCTGCCAAGTCCGCTTGGGACAAGATGCTCAACATTGGCCGAGCAGATAGTCTGGATGACCAACTGACGAAGGTCGGCGCGCAAATCGACAAGGCGCGGAGCCGCCCAAGCGACACGTCGGCCTTTGGCGGCATCGAGGATGCGCGAGCGCAAGCGCATCTTCGTGACAACCTTGCCGTTCAGTCATCCCTTTCGCGCCAACTGCTCCTGCAAGACAACGTCGCCACCTCGGCAAAAGCGGCGGCTGATTCGGTAACGGCCCGCGTCGGGTTTGACAAACTCGTCGAGGGTTCCCTTGATCGCCAAGCGCAAAAGCAGCGGGAAATCGACAAAGCACGCAACTTGGGTACCGCGGCCGGTGCCTCAACGGGCGAAATTCAAAAAGCCGTCGACGCGATCAACGAAAAGTACAAAGACCCGAAAGCAGCCGCTCCACGTAATACCGACCGCGCATCGGTGAAATCCGATGTAGATGCCATCAAAGCCGCAGAGTCAGCAAGGCTGGATGCCTACAAAGACGCTGAAACGATATTTTCAGCCTTACGCTCTCAGGGCCTGCTTTCGGACCAAGCGTACTACGCGCAGGAAAAGAACTTCATCGAGCAGGATGCCGCCGTCCGAACAAAGGCGATTGATGACCAGATCGCTGCCGAGAAGCGAAAGACCTTCACCGGCCCGAGCGCGGCTAACAACGACCTTGCCAGACAAGGCACTCTCGCCAAGCTAGAAGCGGATCGCGCCAAGGTTCGACAGGATGCCGACAAGAAAGAAACTCTGCTGTCACTCGACAAGGCTGCGGCCCTCCGCGCCCTAGCCAGTGCGCAACTGACGGCCGATCTTGCCGCGGAGCGCGCATTTGAGCAGACGCAAAAGCAGTACGACCTTGACCTTGCTGCGGCTCGGATGGGGCCGCAGGAAGCTGCGCAGTATTCAGGCCGCATCCAGATCGCCAACAAGTACGCGAGCGACCTTCAAGCACTGAACGATAAGCGTGCGGTGCAGGAGAAGGCCGGCACATTCAATGACAAGGAGCAATCGGATTACGCAGCCGATTTGACGCGCATCCAGACATTTCAGCAGAAGTCGCTCTCTTCGTACGACGACTACTACTCGGCCCGCAAGCAGCAAGATGCGGATTACTCAGTTGGCCTGGATCGTGCCACGGCAACCTACATCGAGAACTCGCAAAACGTTGCCAAGCTAACCGAGAACGCCTACACCAGCACCTTCTCCAGCCTGGAAGACGCTCTGACGACATTCGTCACCACGGGCAAGCTGAATTTCAAGAGCCTGGCCGATTCGATCATCGCTGACTTCGTGCGGATCGAGGTCAAGCAGCAAGAATCGAAGCTGCTCGCTGCGTTCTCGAGCAACGCTGGCGGCATTGGCAGCAGCTACAGCGGCGGCTTCATGAGCCTGCTTGGTGGCATCGCTGGCCTGTTCACCGGCGGCGGTTACTCGGCCAACGGCGGCATCGGCTACGCCAACGCGGCCGGCATTTCTGGTGGGCGTGCTGCGGGCGGCCCAGTTGATTCCGGCAAGCTGTATCAGGTCAACGAGCGCGGCCCCGAACTGCTTCAATCCGGCGGGAAGCAGTACCTGATGATGGGTTCGCAGAGCGGCAACGTCGTGCCGAACGGCGGCGGGGCGCCGACGATCATCAACCAAACGACCGGTCGGGTTGACAAAGCGACGGTGGTGCAGACCGGGCCGAACCCTGAAGACCGCGCCATCCTCTTGCAAGAAGCAGAGCAGCACATCGCGCGGCAGCTCTATGACCCGAATTCGAAGGTCAGCCAGGCGATGCGGCGCAACGTCAAAGCCGAGCGCGTTCGCTGATGCCGCCGCGCATTCCGAACGGCATTGAGCCGATCGTTGCCGGGTATTCGTTCGGTGGGCCGGGAGGTGCTATGTCGACGGCCGTGGCCGGCGGGATGTCCCGCTACGCGCTTGACTATGACCGCGGCACACAGAGAGTGAACGTGGCCCTTCTCTGCATCGGGCTGCAGTTTCAAGTCTGGTCGGTCTTCTTTCATCAGGTCATCAAGAAGGGGACGATTGCTTTCACCATGCCGCTGGAAACCGGCTTGGGAAAGCTCGATCACCTTGTCAACATCGTTCCTGAGACGTACCAGGTCAGCGATGTAAACAGCTTCACGACCAGCGTTGTCTTCACTGTCGAGACAGAAAGCAGCGTCTACGCACTTGATGACGCCGGCGCCGCGGCCTTCATCGACTTGTTCAACGCTTACGGTAGCGATATGCAGGCTTTGCTCGCCCGGCTTGCCCAGTTCGCTAACGTCGATACGCTAGTGCTGAGCTACTAGGGTGAGCCTTGATCTTGAACAGCGTCTGCGAGTCTTCTTCTCGTCGGCGCCACCCGGGCTTCACCCCGTCGCGACTTTGCAGATCAGTCATTCGGCGATGACGAAGACCTATCACCTGTGGCGCGAGCCGTATCCTGGAACGACGACGCTCGAGACGGGACAAGTGGTGCCAATGAAAGGTGCGAACTTCGACATCAAGCTCGCCGGTCAGGGAGCGAACCTCGACCAGATGTTCACCATCACTCTCGACACGACCGACATCGAAGACGATTTCCGGATGGAAATGGATCTAGTTCCAATCAACACAGAGGAACGTGTTGCGGTGGTCTACCGAGAGTTTTTGAGCGACGACCT
>CAZZWY010000128.1:0-9284 GCA_964657785.1 uncultured Acetobacteraceae bacterium | reverse complement strand
GCCGTCGAACTTCATCGCCCCGACCGAGATGCAGGTGCAGGAAGTGCACGTGCCGGAGACGATCAGCGTCGCCGATCTCGCCCACAAGATGTCGGTCAAGGCCTCCGAGGTGATCAAGCAGCTGATGAAGCTGGGCCAGATGGTCACGATCAACCAGCAGCTCGACCAGGAGACGGCGATGATCGTCGTCGAGGAAATGGGTCACAAGGCCTTCACGGCCAAGCTCGACGATCCGGATGCCTTCCTCGAGGAGGACAACGAGGCCGAGTCGCTGCATGAATCGCTGCCCAGGGCGCCGGTCGTGACGGTGATGGGCCACGTCGACCACGGCAAAACCTCGCTGCTCGACTACATCCGGCGCGCTCGCGTGGCCGCCGGCGAGGCGGGCGGCATCACGCAGCACATCGGCGCCTACCACGTCGACACGCCGCGCGGGATGATCACCTTCCTCGACACCCCGGGCCATGCCGCGTTCACGGCAATGCGGGCCCGCGGTGCCAAGGCGACGGACATCGTCGTGCTGGTCGTCGCCGCCGACGACGGCGTCATGCCGCAGACCAAGGAAGCGATCCACCACGCGAAGGCGGCCGGCGTGCCGATCGTCGTCGCGATGAACAAGATGGACAAGCCGGAGGCGAACGTCGAGCGCCTGAAGTCCGAGCTTGTCGCCGAGCAGGTCGTGCCGGAAGATTTCGGCGGCGATTCGCCGTTCGTGCCGGTGTCGGCGCGTTCGGGCATGGGCGTCGACCAGCTGCTCGAGCAGATCCTGCTGCAAGCCGAGGTGCTGGAGCTCTCCGCGCCGAAGGATTCGATGGCCAAGGGCATCGTGATCGAGGCGCAGCTCGACAAGGGCCGCGGCCCGGTCGCGACCGTGCTGGTGCAGAGCGGAACCTTGAAGCGCGGCGACGTCGTGCTCGCAGGGTCGAGCTTCGGCCGGGTCCGCGCGATGCTCGACGAAGACGGCAAGCCGATCACCGAGGCCGGACCGTCGATCCCGGTCGAGATCCAGGGCCTGACGGAAGTGCCGCAGGCCGGCGACGAGTTCATGGTCTTGGGCGACGAGCGCCGGGCGCGCGAGATCGCGACCTTCCGCCAGGGCAAGTACCGCGACGTGAAGCTCGCCAAGCGCCAGGCGGCGAACCTCGAGAACCTGATGGACCAGATGGGCCAGGCCGCGAGCCAGACCCTGCCGTTGATCGTCAAGGCCGACGTGCAAGGTTCGCAGGAAGCGTTGGCGCAGTCGCTGCTCAAGCTCTCGACGGCCGAGGTCAAGGTGCAGATCGTGCACGCGGCGGTCGGCGGCATCAGCGAGTCGGACGTCAACCTCGCGATCGCGTCGAAGGCGGTCATCATCGGCTTCAACACCCGGGCCGATGCGGGTTCGAGGAAACTCGCCGAGAACAACGGCGTCGACATTCGCTACTACAACATCATCTACGACGCGGTCGACGAGGTGAAGCTGGCGATGAGCGGCATGCTGGCCCCGGAGCAGCGCGAAGAAGTCATCGGGACGGCGGAAATCCGGACGGTGTTCGTGGCGTCCAAGATCGGCACCGTGGCAGGCTCGATGGTCACGGCCGGCCTGGTGCGCCGCGGTGCGCGCTTCCGCCTGCTGCGCGAGAACATCGTCGTCCACACCGGCGAGGTGGAATCGGTGCGGCGCCTGAAGGACGACGTTCGCGAAGTGGCGACCGGCTTCGAGTGCGGTATCAAGCTCAAGAACTGCAACGACATCAAGGAAGGCGACCAGCTCGAGTTCTTCGAGGTCAAGGAAGTCGCCAGGACCTTGTAAGCCCGCGGATTCGGCCCTCGAACCCGCCGGCTGCGAAGCTGGCGGGTTTCGTTTTTTGGGGCTTCGCCCGGAGCACACACAGCATGCGACACAAACGATCCATCCCGAACCGCGGTTTCCGCGTCGCCGACCAGATCCAGCGGGATGTGGCGGAGCTCATCCGCGACCTGAAGGATCCGCGCGTCGGCATGATCACGATCAATTCGGTCGAAGTGACGGCCGACTACGCCCATGCCACGGTTCTTTTTTCGCTGCTCGTCGGCGAACCGCACGAGTGCGAGAGGGCACTGAACGAGGCGGCCGGCTTCATCCGCAACGGCCTCTTCAAGCGCCTGCAGATTCACACCGTGCCGACCTTGCACTTCAAGTTCGATCGCACGACCGAGCGCGCGGCCGAGCTCAACGCCCTGATCGCACAGGCGAATTCGACCCGGGCCCGGGACGACTGAGATGCGGCAAACCCCGAGCTCACGTCGTCCGCGGCCTTTCGGCTTGCAAGCCGCGAGCCGTTCGCCCGCGAGTCGCGAGCACGCAGGCGCTCGCTCGGCGCGGGCTCACCCGCCCGAGGGGTCGCGTCGGAACCTTCGGGCGGCCGGGCGCAACTGACATGCAGCGCCCGAAGATCCCGCGGCGCGCCGTGCACGGCGTGTTGCTGCTCGACAAGCCGCTCGGGCTCTCGAGCAACGAGGCGCTGCAGCAGGCCAAGCGGCTGTACCGGGCCGAAAAGGCGGGCCACACCGGCACCCTCGATCCGCTCGCGACGGGTCTGCTGCCGCTTTGCTTCGGCGCGGCGACCAAGTTCTCGCAGGTGAGCCTGGATGCCGACAAGCGCTATCTCGCGACGCTCGCGCTCGGTGTCACGACCGCCACGGGCGACGCCGAGGGCGAGGTGCTCCTGCGGCGCCCGGTCACGGTCGGGCGGGCCGATCTGGAGGCGGTGTGCGCAGGTTTCGTCGGCACGATCGCGCAGGTGCCGCCGATGCATTCCGCGCTCAAGCGGGACGGCCGCGCGCTCTACGACTACGCCCGCGCCGGGATCGAGATCGAGCGCGAACCCCGATCGGTCGTGATTCATCGGCTCGACATCGTCGACGGCCACCATGATCGCTGGCTGATCGACGTGACCTGCAGCAAGGGCACCTACGTCCGCACGCTGGCGGAAGACATCGGCGCGGCGCTCGGCTGCGGCGCGCACCTCGCGGCGCTGCGCCGCACCGGCAGCGGTGCGCTCACGCTCGCCGCTGCCCTCACCCTCGCTCGACTGGGCGAGATGAGCGAGGCCGAGCGCGATGCCGCGCTGCAGCCCGCCGACGCGCTGATCGCCGATTGGCCGGTGGTACGGTTGGGCATGGAAGATGCGGGTCGTTTTCTCGCCGGTGTGCGGCGCCGCACCGCCCTTGCCGACGCGCCGGGCGTTCGCGTCTACGGCCCGGAACCGAGGGCGTTCCTCGGCGGCGGCCACATCACTGCCGGCGAGCTGATCTCGACCAGGCTCCTGAGCCCGACGGAGGTGCAAGGCCTCCTTTTTGAGCAAGACCGTTCCACGTCAGACGTGCAAACCGCACAACCGGAAGTTTCAACACCATGACCCGCCAGATCCGCAACATCGCCATCATCGCCCACGTCGACCATGGCAAGACCACGATGGTCGACCAGCTTCTTCGTCAGTCCGGCACCTTCGCCGACCACGAGAAGGTGGTCGACACCGTCATGGACAACAATGCCATCGAGCGCGAGCGTGGGATCACCATCCTGGCGAAGAACTGCGCAGTGAGCTGGCAGGGCACGCACATCAACATCGTCGACACCCCCGGCCACGCCGACTTCGGCGGCGAGGTCGAACGGGCGCTCTCGATGGTCGACGGCGTGGTTCTCTTGATCGATGCCCAGGAAGGCCCGATGCCGCAGACGCGCTTCGTCACGAAGAAGGCGCTCGCCCTCGGCCTGAAGCCGATCGTCGTCGTCAACAAGGTCGACAAGCCGGGCTCGAAGCCCGACGCGGTGATCAACGCCGCCTTCGATCTGTTCGACAAGCTCGGCGCCAACGACGAGCAGCTCGACTTCCCGGTCGTCTACGCTTCCGGCATCAACGGCTGGGCCTCGCTGACCGAAGGCGAGCGGGGCGAGCAATGGGGCCCCGACATGTCGGCCCTGTTCGACACCATCCTGAGCCATGTTCCGCCGAACACCGGCGACCCGGCCGCGTCGTTGCAACTACAGATTTCGGCGCTCGACTTCTCCACCTTCGTCGGCCGCATCGGCGTGGGCCGCATCAGTCAGGGCACGGTCAGGCCGAGCATGGACGTGTTGGTGATGGAAGGCCCCGACGGCAAGGCTTTAAGAGGGCGCGTCAATCAGGTGCTGACCTTCCAGGGCCTCGACCGCGTGCAGGTCACCGAGGCCGGTCCCGGCGACATCGTGCTGATCAACGGCATCGAGGACATCGGCATCGGCGTCACCGTGACGAGCCCGACCGATCCGGCGCCGCTGCCGATGCTGAAGGTCGACGAGCCGACCTTGACGATGAATTTCTGCGTCAACACGAGCCCGCTCGCCGGTCGCGAGGGCAAGTACGTCACCAGCCGCCAGATCTGGGACCGGCTGCAGAAGGAACTGCAGAGCAACGTCGCGCTGCGCGTCAGCGAGACCGACGAGGACGGCATCTTCGAGGTGATGGGCCGCGGCGAACTGCACCTGACGATCCTGCTCGAGAACATGCGCCGTGAAGGCTACGAACTCGCGGTCAGCAAGCCGCGCGTCGTCTTCCATGACCAGGGCGGCGTGCGCCACGAGCCGATCGAGCTCGTGACCGCCGACGTCGAGGAAACGCACCAGGGCGGCGTGATGCAGGCGCTCGGCGAGCGGAAGGCCGAACTCGTCAACATGGAGCCGGACGGCCACGGCCGCGTGCGCCTCGAGTACCGGATTCCGGCGCGCGGCCTGATCGGCTTCTCGAACGAGTTCATGAACCTGACCCGCGGTTCGGGCCTGATCAGCAACATCTTCGACGGCTACGAGCCCTACAAGGGCGAGATCGCCGGCCGCAAGAACGGCGTGCTGATCTCGATGGACGACGGCGAGATCTTCACCTACGCCCTCGGCAAGCTCGACGACCGCGGCCGCATGTTCGTGAAGCCGAACGACCCGGTCTACGAGGGCATGATCGTCGGCATCCACAGTCGCGACAACGACCTGGTCGTCAACGCGACGCGGACCAAGCAGCTGACCAACTTCCGCGTCAGCGGCAAGGAAGACGCGATCAAGATCACGCCGCCGATCGACCTCACGCTCGAGTACGGCGTCGAATTCATCGACGACGACGAGCTGGTCGAGATCACGCCGAAGTCGATCCGCGTGCGCAAGCGCTTTCTCAAGGAACACGACCGCAAGAAGGCCTCGCGCGATTCCGCGTGAACGGCCGAACCGGCGCTCCCGAAGCGGCGCCGGCTTGCCGCTCTACCAATAGCCGGTCTCGCGGTAGTGGGCGTGGATCGCTTCTTCCTCCTCGCGGCTCGGCAACGACGCCGGGTCGTGGTGCGGGGCCTCCCGGATCGAGTGCTGCGTGAGGCGCACCGAGACGGTCGCTTCGTCCCAGCTCACCGACGAGATCCAGCGGGGCGAGATCAGCACCTTGTGGCCGAAGCCCCAGTTGCTGGTGTCGGCGACGAGGTAGCGGATTTCCCAGCTGCGCGGATCGACGAGGTAGCCGTCGACGTGGCCGATCTCGCCGTCCGCCGCCTTCAGGTGGTAGCCGTCGACCTGCTTGCAGGAGCGAAGATGAGGGTCGTCGTGCGCGTGGCGGCGTTCCGCGGCCTCGGCGAGGGCTTGATCCGTCGCCGGATCGAGCAGGGGGGGATCGGCGACGTAGCCGAGGCCGCTCAGCATCCCCGGAAACGGTTCGCCGCCCCAGAGGCTCGTGCCGCCCCAGTAGACGGGAAAGCCGTAGTGACCGAGAAAATCGGCTTCGCGCTGGCGTGACACCGGCAGATCGGTGTCGATGTCCGGGCTGGTCCGCACCTGCTCCTGCGTGATCGAGGCGGGAATCACCTGTTCGTCGGCGATCGGCGCGCCGAGGGCGACGGGCGTGATCAGCACCTTGCGACTGTTGAGCCAGCTGCCGGCCTCCACGACGAGGTAGCGGATGGTCCAGCGCTCGTCGTCGAAGTAGAAATCCTTGACCGTGCCGATATCGCCGTCGCGGGCGCGGATGGCGTAGCCGCGCAGGTCGTTGAGATCGATGAGCATGCCTACCTCCCGAGAATCGATGTGCCCGATGATCGGTCATCTTGGCCCGGATTCGACAGGGCCGGCGCGGCGCGCCGATCGAGGCGGCCGATCCGCTGCCGTGAGCGGTGCGGCCACCGGGACCTTGTCACAATAGGTCGTCTCCCTTCCTTCTCCGTTCTCGACGCGAGCAGTCCACCATGACTTCGGAGCGCACTCAGGTCGCGATCATCGGCGCCGGACCGGCCGGCCTGCTGCTCGGCCAGCTGCTGCACAGGTCGGGCATCGCCACCGTGATCATCGAGCGGCAGTCGCCCGATTACGTGGCCGCGCGGATTCGCGCCGGCGTGCTGGAGCAGACCACCTGCGATCTGCTCGACGAAGCCGGCGTCGGCGCCCGAATGGGGTCCGAAGGTTTGCCCCACGACGGCTACGAACTCTGCTTCGGCGGCGCCCGCCACCGCATCGATCTGATCGGCCTGACCGGCGGCAAGCGCGTCACGGTCTACGGCCAGACCGAAGTGACGCGCGATCTGATGGAGGCGCGCCGCGCCGCGGGCCTGGCGACGCGGTACGAGGCCAGCGATGTCGTGCTGCACGACTTCGACACCGCCATGCCCCGCGTCACCTACGTTCATGCCGGTCGGGCGCATGAGCTGCACTGCGATTTCATCGCCGGGTGCGACGGTTACCACGGCGTCAGCCGCGCGAGCGTGCCGGCGGGCGCCGTCGCGACCTACGAGAAGGTCTACCCGTTCGGCTGGCTCGGCATCCTGGCCGACACGCCGCCGGTCTCGCACGAGTTGATCTATTCGAATCACGAACGCGGCTTCGCGCTGTGTTCGATGCGCTCGACGACGCGCACGCGGTATTACGTCCAGTGCGACCTCGACACGCGCGCCGGCGACTGGACCGACGACATGTTCTGGGACGAACTCCGGCGGCGTCTCGATCCGGAGGCGGCCGACACACTGGTGACCGGCCCGTCGATCGAGAAGAGCGTCGCGCCGCTGCGGAGTTTCGTCGCCGAGCCGATGCGCTTCGGCAGCCTGTTTCTCGCCGGCGACGCCGCCCACATCGTCCCGCCGACGGGCGCCAAGGGCCTCAATCTCGCCGCGTCGGACGTGCGCTATCTCTCGAGCGCGTTCATCGAGGCGTACGCCGAGAAGAGCCGGGCGGGGATCGACCACTACTCCGACCGGTGCCTGCGGCGGATCTGGAAAGCCGAGCGCTTTTCGTGGTGGTTCACGGGACTGATGCACCATTTCCCCGACGTCGGTGCGATCGGTCAGAAGTTGCAACGGGCGGAGCTCGACTACCTGGTCGGCTCGGTGGCCGCCTCGACGGCGATGGCCGAGAACTACGTCGGGCTGCCGTTCGAGCAATGAGAACGGGTGAACGAACCCGACGTGCCCGCTCGTCCCGCCCCAGACCGCCCGCTCGGCGTGGCACATCCTCGCCGTAGGTGGGACGAGGGTTCCCCTTGTCCGCCTTGATCGGGCGCTTCGCGGCGGTGCGCTCGGGAACGCCGGGGTTCCTTCATACGTGCCGAGTGCGTAGGTTCCGTCCCACGTGCAAACCCGTGGCACGACGCTGGCTCATGCCGCCGTGCAACGGCATGATTGTTGCGGTACTCTTTTCGAACAACGGGCCTCCCCATGCTCATCGATATCGGTTATGACATCGAGCTGTCGCTCTCGACCCCCACGGCGCTGATCTACCTGCTGCGGGTGCATCCGAGTCGCGAGTACGATTTGCAGGGGCCCGAGAACCTCACCGTCACGCCGTACCTGCCGTCGACCGAGTACTTCGATGCATTCGGCAACCGTTGCGGTCGCATCCAGGTTCCCGCCAACGTCAGCTCGGTCCGGCTGACGAACAGCGCGCGCGTCTACGACAGCGGGCTGCCGGACGAGGTCAACTTCGGTGCCTATCAATACCCGCCGCAGGAACTGCCCCCCGAGGTGCTGCAGTTCCTGCTGCCGAGCCGCTACTGCGAGGTCGACAGCGAACTGCTCGACTTCGCATGGTCGAATTTCGGCTACACGCCGCTCGGCTGGGGGCGCGTCCAGGCGATCTGCGACTTCGTCCATCACCGCATTCGTTTCGACTACAACAACGCGCGGTCCAACCGCAGCGCGCTCCAGGGCTTTCACGAAGGTACCGGCGTGTGCCGGGATTTCGCCCACCTGGCGGTGACGCTCTGCCGCTGCATGAACATCCCCGCGCGCTATGCCACCGGCTACCTCGGTGATATCGGCATTCCCCCGGTGCGCTACCCGATGGACTTCAGCGCCTGGTTCGAGGTCTACCTCGGCGGCCGGTGGTACACCTTCGATGCGCGCCACAACACCCCGCGCATCGGCCGCGTCGTGATGGCCTACGGGCGCGATGCCGGTGACGTGCCGATCACGATGACGTTCGGCCCGAATTCGCTCACGCGGTTCGAGGTCAAGACCGACGAAGTGGTCTGAGCGCGTGATCGATGAGCTCACGCTTTTGAGGAGCGGAACAGGAGACGAGCAGGCCGGGTCATGACGTACTGCGTCGGTTTGAAGCTCGAAGAAGGGCTGGTGTTCGCGTCGGATTCGCGCACGCATGCGGGCGTCGACAACTACGCCAAGTTCTGCAAGATGACGGTGTTCGAGCGCGTGGGCGAACGCGTGATCGTGATGCTCTCCTCGGGCAGCCTGGCCGGCACCCAGGCCGTCATCGGCCTGCTGCGCCAGCGGATGGAGAAAGCGGCGGTGCACCTCTGCAATGCGCCGTCGATGTTCGACATCGCCAATCTCGTCTCGGATGCGATGCGCGACATCGATCGGCGCGACTCGCCGCACATGGCGTCGCATCCGTTCAACGCCTCCTTCATTCTCGGCGGCCAGATCAAGGGGCGGCCGATGCAGCTCTTCCGCCTCTACGCCGAAGGCAATTTCATCGAAGCCGGTGTCGAGACGCCGTTCCTCCAGACCGGCGAGGCGAAATACGGCAAGCCGATCATCGACCGCGTGATCTCGCCCACGACCCCGCTCGCCGACGCGGTCAAGTGCGTATTGATCTCGTTCGACTCGACGATGCGCAGCAACCTGTCGGTCGGCATGCCGATCGATCTGCTCTGCTACGAACCCGACAGCCTGCGCGTCACGATGCGGCACCGTTTCGAGCCGGACGATGCACATTTCAACCTGGTGAGCGAGCAGTGGAAAGCAGGCACCCGACGCGTGTTCCGCGAGCTGCCCGAGCTGGTGTGGCAAAACGCTCACGAGAAGTC
>CAZZWY010000127.1:0-9288 GCA_964657785.1 uncultured Acetobacteraceae bacterium | reverse complement strand
GGACGGCACGAGGGCTATCAACGGCGGGGGTAAGGCGAGGGAAGCGCCGGAAATCGCGCAAAGTGGGTCTGCGGCTCGCAAGAATGGCCGGACCGTCGCCGCCCGTCGTGCCAGACGGGAGCGTCCAACGCGTCGGTCTCCTTCCACGCAGCGCTTCCTCGAGCGGCTTCAGGCGCCGGTCGGCCCCGTCCCTGCCCCCGTCACCGACTTCGATCGGCGGGCGGACCCGCCAGAGAAGCGCCGATCGCGACGCCCCGGCGTGCGCTCAGGCCCGCAGCGCGCTCGCCTCGCGCGCGAGGCGGGTGATGCGCGACCAATCCTTCGCCGTCACGGCGTCGGCCGGCGTCAGCCAGGAGCCGCCGACGACCTTGACGTTCGGCAGCGCGAGAAACTGCGGCGCGGTCTCCAGCGTGACGCCGCCGGTCGGGCAGAACACCACGTCGGTGAACGGGCCGGCGAGCGCCTTGAGCATCGCCAGGCCGCCGGCCTGCATCGCCGGAAAGAACTTCAGGAAGGCGTAGCCGTCGGCGTTGGCCTGCATCACCTCGCTGCCGGTCGCCGTGCCCGGCAGCAGCGGCAGGCCGATGTCGCGACAGGCCTGGCCGATCTGGCTCGTGTAGCCGGGGCTCACCGCGAACGTGCAACCCGCATCCTTCGCGGCCTGCGCATCGGCGACGCTGCGAACGGTGCCCGCGCCCAGCACCGCGCCGGGCACGTGCCGCGCGATCGCCTCCATGCACTGGAGCGCGATCGGCGTGCGCAGGGTCACCTCGAGCACCTTGACGCCGCCGTCGACCAGCGCCTGCGCCAACGGGACGGCGTCTTCGAGACGGTGGATCACGATCACCGGGATGACGGGGCCGTGATCGGCGAGTTCGAGTGTGTTCATCGGCAAGTCCGTTCGTTTGCGTTCAAAGCCAGGTGCAAGCGCCTTCTTCCGCGCTCAAGACGTTGCGCCGCATGCCGGCGAAGAGCTCGCGCCCGAGGCCGTGGCTGTTGACCGCGGCGTTCTCGGGCGACAGGACCGCCGTCTCACGCGCCGCCCATACTGCTGCGTCGACCAACGCATCGAGCGTGCCAGCCACCGCGTCGAGCCGGACGATGTCGCCGTCGCGCACCTTGCCGAGCGGGCCTCCCGCCAGCACCTCCGGGCTGACGTGGATCGCCGCCGGAATCTTCCCGGAGGCGCCGCTCATCCGCCCATCGGTCACGAGCGCGACCTTGAAGCCGCGTTGCTGCAGCACGCCGAGCGGCGGCGTCAGCTTGTGCAACTCCGGCATGCCGTTCGCGCGCGGGCCCTGGAATCGAACCACCGCGACGAAATCGCACTCGAGCGCGCCCACCTGGAACGCCTCGAGCAGGCCTTCCTGGGTGTCGAAGAGGCGGGCCGGTGCCTCGACGACATGGCTCGCAGGGGGCACCGCGGAGACCTTGATGACCGAACGGCCGAGGTTGCCCGTCAGAAGCTTCAAACCGCCCTCGGCGCTGAACGGTTCGGCAGCGGTACGGACGATCGCCGCGTCGATCGGCGCCGCCGGCAGGTCGGACCACGCCAGGCGCGCCGCGCCTGGCGCGAGCGCCGGCACCTTGCCGAACTCGCGCAGGCCGACGGCCGACACGGTCGCGACGTCGCAGTGCATCGCACCGCTGTCGATCAGCTCGCGAATCACGAAGCCCGGCCCGCCGGCCGCCTGGAACTGGTTGACGTCCGCGACGCCGTTGGGATAGACCCTCGCCAGCAGCGGCGTCGCCCGGGACAGGTCGGCGAAATCGGTCCAGTCGATCGAGATGCCCGCGGCGCGGGCGACGGCGACCCAGTGGATCAGGTGGTTGGTCGAGCCGCCGGTCGCGAGGAGCGCCACCATCGCATTGACGATCACGCGCTCGTCGACGAGGCGTCCGATCGGCATGAAGCCCGGCCCGCGGGCGATGCCGAGCACCGTGCGCACCGCCTCGCGGGTCAGGGCCTGGCGCAGGTCGGCGTGGGGATGGATGAAGGCCGCGCCCGGCACATGCAGCCCCATCGCCTCGAGCAGCATCTGGTTGCTGTTCGCGGTGCCGTAGAACGTGCAGGTGCCGGCGCCGTGGTAGGCCGCGGACTCGGCCTGGAGCAGCTCGTCCCGCCCCAGCAGGCCCTGTGCGTAGTCTTCCCGCACCTTCGATTTCGCGCTGTTCGACATTCCGGTGCTCATCGGCCCGGCCGGCACGAACACGCACGGCAGGTGGCCGAAATGGAGGGCGCCGATCAACAGCCCCGGGACGATCTTGTCGCAGACGCCGAGCAGGAGGGCGCAGTCGAAGACGTCGTGGGTCAAGCCGATCGCCGTCGCCATCGCGATGGTGTCGCGGGAGAAGAGGCTCAACTCCATGCCCGGCAGGCCCTGCGTCACCCCGTCGCACATCGCCGGCACGCCGCCGGCGACCTGCACCGTGGCGCCGACACGCGCGGCTTCGTCGCGGATGAGGGCCGGAAAGCTCTCGTACGGCTGATGCGCCGAGAGCATGTCGTTGTAGGCCGTGATCACGCCGATGTGAGGCGCGCGCTCGGCGACGATGCGGAGCTTGTCCGCGCCGGGCAATGCGGCGAAGGCGTGCGCGACGTTGGCGCAGCCCATCCGGTCGGCGCCGCGCGGACGCGCGACGGCCGCATCGACGCGAGCAAGGTACGCCGAGCGGCCGGCGGCGCTGCGCTCGCGGATGCGCTGGGTCACTTCGGCGACGGCAGATTTCATGATTGATCGTCCCGACGGGCGAAGTTATTTATATCGGAAATTATTGGGTAGCCCGGTGACAGCGTCAATTCGACGCCAGCAGGCGTCGCATCGAGCGGACAGCCCGCGCGGGAACCGCAATCCCAAGCGATAGAACCGCGCCGTTCCTTTTAAAGTGGCGCGATGACCTCTCCGTTCGAAGCGTTGCACGTTCGCGATCCTGCGCCGTTGCTGGCGCAGACATTGAAAGGCTGGGGCGGCGGAGATGCGTGGGTGTTCGCCTACGCCTCGCTCATCTGGCGCCCGGAGTTCGATGCGGCCGAACAGCGCCATGCTCGCATCCACGGCTGGCACCGGGCGCTGGAAATGCGCTCCCGGGTGCATCGCGGCACGCCGGAATGCCCCGGGCTGGTCTTCGCGCTGGTGCGCGGCGGCTCATGCCGCGGGATGGTCTACCGGATCGAGGCGGAGCGAGTGCCGCGGGAGCTGGAGCGCCTCTGGCAACGCGAGATGCCGACCGGCGTCTACGACCCGCGGTGGATCAACTGCCAGACGCCCGAGGGCAGTGTCCGGGCCCTCACCTTCACGCTCAGCCGGAACAGCTCGGCCCACACCGGGCCGCTCTGCGACGCGCAGATGGTCGATATCCTGCGTCATGCGAATGGCCGCTTCGGCAGCACGCTCGACTATCTGCTAGACACCGAGAAATCGCTGCGCGGCTGCGGCATCCGCGACCGCGACGTCGAGCGCCTGGTCGCGCTGGCGCGTCGCCACACGCTTGCCGGCTGATCACCAGCGCAGGTCGCGCACTGCCGCAGGCACCTCGATCTGGCGCAACCGGTCGAGGTCGGCCTGGGTGTCGACGTCGATCAGCACGCCCGGATCGTCGACTTCCAGCCCGAGCGCGGGGTAGCGCGCCACGAGGCGCCGCGCGCCCTCGTCCCCGGACAAGCCGATCAGCTCGGAAAAGAGCTCCGCCGAAAAGCCGACCGGGTGGCCGCGCCGCCCCTTGTATTGCGCATAGACGACCGGATGATGGGCGAGCTCGCCCGCCACCGCGCGCAAGGTGGCGGGCGTGACCATCGGCATGTCGGCGGGCAGAATGAGCCAACCGCCGGCGTCGGCCTGCAGGCTCACGCCGATGCTGATCGAGTAGCCCATTCCGAGCCGCCGGGCATCGGTGGACGCGGCGGCGTTCGACGATCCGACTTCGGGGAGCACGATCACGTCGCGTGCGGCCACGCTGCGTCGGGCAACTTCCGCGAGGGGTTCGGTGGTGACGACCACCACCGGTAGCAGGCTCGAGATGGCATGGCGCAGCGTGGTGCCGAAGACGGTCGAGCTGCCCAGGCTCTGCAGCAGCTTGTGTTCGGTTCCGATGAAGCGCGAGCCTCGGCCCGCGCCCAGGACGATGACTGCCGGCCGCGCGTTCATGACGCTTTCTCGTGAGTCGTGGGGTACCCCGGTGAGCCCTGGGTCAGGGCGCGTGGACGGGTGAGAGCATGTGAGCTCGTGGCAGCGTCTGCCAGTGGGGCTTGTGCTTAAGGGCATTCCACGTCATCGCGTCACTCGCAAAGCACGCGGCATGCCGAGCCCGGGCGCGGGCCGGCGGACGGGCCCTGCGACTTTCTATACTCGTCGGATGAGCACATCCTCCGTCGACACCACACTCTCGAGCGCCCTCTCGGACCTCCGAAAGAGCTACGAGCTGGCCGAACTCGACGAGTCGGCGTCGCTCGCCGACCCGCTGGCGCAGTTCGAGGCCTGGCTCGGACAAGCGCTCTCGAGCCGGCTCCCGGAGCCCAACGCCATGACGCTGGCCACGGTGGGCCCGAGCGGCAGGCCGTCGACGCGCGTCGTGCTGATCAAGGGTTACGACGCCCGCGGGCTCGTCTGGTACACGAACTACCTGAGCCGCAAGGGGCGCGAGCTCGCCGGGAACGCGTTCGCCGCCTTGCAGTTCCACTGGGTCGAACTCGAGCGGGTGGTGCGCATCGAGGGCCGGGTCGAGACCGTCTCCGCGGAAGAATCCGACGCCTACTTCGCGTCGCGCCCGCTCGCCTCGCGCATCGCGGCCTGCGCCTCGCCGCAAAGCGAGTCGATCCCGTCACGCGAGACGCTGGTCGAGAGCGTCGCCCGCCTCACGCAACAGTACGCGGAGCGACCGCCGCGGCCGCCGCACTGGGGCGGCTACCGGCTGGTTCCCGACACCTGGGAGTTCTGGCAGGGGCGTCGGTCGCGTCTGCACGACCGCCTGCGCTACCGCCACACCGGAAGCGCCGACGCGGCGTGCTGGATACGGGAGCGCCTCGCTCCCTGATCGCCGGCTGCGCGGCTGCCTCAGCGCGCTCGCGCAAACGCATCCAGGCCATCCAGAAAATGGCGGAACTGGATCGGCTTGGTCCAATAGTCGTCGAAGCCGGCGGCTCGCGCCAGCGCGATGTCGTCGCCCATGCCGTTGGCGGAGAGCGCGATGATGGCGCTGCGGTCGAGCGCGCGGTCGGCCCGCAGGCGCCGAAGCACTTCGAAGCCGTCGATGTCCGGCAGCTGCATGTCGACGAGGACGATGTCGGGCTTCACTTCCGACGCCAGGGCCACACCCGAGAGGCCGTTCACCGCGCAGCGGAGGTGCGTGCTCGGACGCATCGCGACGAGCTCCTCGACCAGGATCACATTGACCGGGTTGTCCTCGATGTAGAGAACGTCGAGGGCCCGTTCCGGGGCGGCGGCGGGAGCGGCGGCTGCAGCGGGCGTCCGGCCCTGCGTTCGGACTTCCACAGCAGCGTTGGATTCGAGGCGCTCAAGCACGTCGCCGATCAGGGTCAACAGCTGCTCGCCAGCCTGCCGGATCCGGGCCACTCGTTCGAGCTGGACGCGGATCGGCACCGCCGCGCCGTCGTGCTCGATGAGCTGGGCGAAGCCGAGCACGGCATTGAGGGGGGTTCGGAGTTCGTGGCTCATCCTGGCCAGAAGCGTGATGCCGCCCGGGCCGAGCACGGCGGTCGGGCCGAGCGCTTGTTCATCCGCACCGCGCGGCCGACCTTCTCCGGACGCATCGGTGTCCTCGGGCTCCGGCGTCATCCAGACGAGCCAGCCGGTGTACATCGGAAGCGAACGCCAGCGCAAACGCCCGTCGGGGAGACGGCCCTCGCGCAGCGGGCCCGTCGAATGGAGCCGGCTCAAACACGTGGCGACCTCCTGCCACCAAGGCTCGCCGACTCCCCGGGCGCCGCCCCAGGCGGACGCAGCGACATTGAGCTGCCACGTCGCCTCGTCACCGGTCGTCCAGAGACGCATGGCCGGGCAAGGGGCGTCCAGCCAGATCTGATCCATCGTTGAGCTGCTCCGTCCGAGGCCGCTGAGGGGACACGACGAGCCGCAGCGTTCGGTCGGGTCGTGGAACTCAACCGGACTATCGACGCGGATTCTGGCTGCTACACCTGAAAAGAATTACAAGCCGTTCGCGGGGGAAACGGCATGTTACGGTCAGGCGGGCACCATCTTGTCGGCAAACGTCTTCTTGAACTTCTCGACTTTCGGCGCGACGACCATCGCACAGTAGCCCTGATTCGGATGATTGGCGAAATAGTGCTGGTGATAGTCCTCGGCACGCGAGTAGTTCGTCTCCGCCACGAGTTCGGTGACGACACGCCCCTTGTGCAGCGCATCGACTTCGGCCAGCACTTCGCGGGCCACGGCTTCCTGCACCGCATCGTGAAAATAAATGCCGGAGCGGTACTGGGTGCCGGTGTCGTTGCCCTGTCGGTTCAAGGTCGTCGGATCGTGGATCACGAAGAAGATCTCGAGCACTTCGCGCAAGCTGATCAGCGCCGTGTCGTACGTGACGCGCACGACCTCGACATGCCCGGTGCGCCCGGTGCACACCTGCTCGTAGGTCGGATTCCTGACCTCGCCGTTGCAGTAGCCGGATTCGACCGCCGTCACGCCCTGGACGCGCTCGTAGACGGCCTCGGTGCACCAGAAACACCCGCCGCCGAGTGTGATGGTGTCGGTCGATGTCGGCATGCTGTGCTCCGGGGATGAGTGGCGATTCGGCGATTGTGTCGGCGTCGGGGGCGTTGGCGAAACGGCGAGGCGCTTGACCTTGCCCGCTTATCATCGAGCGCACGAACTGCATCAAGCGACAGGAGATCGGCACCATGAAAACCGCCTTTCAATGGGACGACGCGTTTCGCCTCGACGATCAGTTGAGCGTCGAGGAACGCGCCATTCGCGACGCAGCGCACGCCTACTGCCAGGAACGCCTGCAGACCCGCGTCCTGATGGCGGCCCGCCATGAGACCTTCGACCGCCACATCATGACCGAACTGGGCGAGCTCGGCCTGCTCGGTTCGACCATCGACGGCTACGGCTGCCCGGGCGTCAATCACGTGAGTTACGGCCTGGTCGCGCGCGAGGTCGAACGCGTCGACAGCGGCTACCGGAGCGCGATGAGCGTCCAGAGCTCGCTCGTGATGCACCCGATCCACGCCTACGGCAACGAGATGCAGCGCCAGAAGTACCTGCCGAAGCTCGCGAGCGGCGAGTGGGTCGGCTGCTTCGGCCTGACCGAACCGAACCACGGCTCCGACCCGGGCAGCATGTTGAGCCGGGCCAAGCCGGTCGACGGCGGCTACCGCTTGAAGGGCAGCAAGATGTGGATCACGAACTCACCGATCTCCGATGTCTTCGTGGTGTGGGCCAAGCTCGAGGACCCGGACGGCCAGGTCGGCGGTCAGGAAGCGATTCGCGGCTTCGTGCTCGAGAAGGGCATGGCCGGCCTGTCCGCGCCGAAGATCGAAGGCAAGATGAGCCTGCGGGCGAGCATTACCGGCGAGATCGTGATGGACAACGTCTTCGTGCCGGCCGAGAACCTGCTGCCGAACGTGTCCGGATTGAAGGGCCCGTTCGGGTGCCTCAACAAGGCGCGCTACGGCATCGCCTGGGGGGCCCTCGGCGCGGCCGAGTTCTGCTGGCATGCGGCGCGTCAGTACACGCTCGATCGGGTCCAGTTCGGGCGACCGCTCGCCGCGACCCAGTTGGTCCAGAAAAAGCTGGCCGACATGCAGACCGAAATCACCCTCGGCCTGCAGGGGTGCCTGCGAGTCGGCCGCCTGATGGACGAAGGCACGTCGGCGCCCGAGATGATTTCGCTCATCAAGCGCAACAGCTGCGGAAAGGCGCTCGACATCGCCCGCACGGCGCGCGACATGCACGGCGGCAATGGCATCCACGACGAGTACCACGTGATCCGCCACATGATCAACCTCGAGACGGTCAACACCTACGAAGGCACGCACGACGTGCATGCGCTGATCCTCGGCCGCGCCCAGACGGGCATCCAGGCGTTCCAGTAATTGCCGCCGCCGCGGTGACCCAGGCCACCAGCGATCAGTCGACGCTCAGCGACAACTGCGCCCGCGGCACGTAGCCCGCAACGACATCCGGCGGCGCCGCTTGCAACAACGGAGCGGCCAGAAAGAGCCGGGCGCTCGTCACGCCCTTGGCGACGAGCGCGTCTCGCACTGCCACGCCGCGCCGGATCGCCAGATCGCGCATGTCGTCCGGCGTCACGTTGACGGCTTCCTTGAGCAGCGACTCCATCTCGGTGACCGGGATCCCTTTGGCGAACCCGAACGCGTTGCGCGGCTTGTTCGGCAGGTCGTCGTCCTCATAGATTTGTTGCACGAGCCGGGCGCGCTCCTGCGGAGGGAGCGCCGTCTCCGACGCTGCCTGCGCCGCCCCGTCGAGCGCAGCGGCCTGTCGCCGCGCGGCCTGCAGCCGGGCGTCGAGCGCGGCAGCCCGGAACGCCTCGAATTCGGTCGTCGGATCGGCCGTGCCAGTGACCGTCAGCTTCAGGGCCGGCTTCTCGGTCAACGACAGCGCGACCTTGCCGACGCTTTCCCGGCCGCCGCCGGTGAGCTCCACCGTGCCGGGCACGAATTCGACGGCGCTGAGCGCACTCCCCCCGTCGCCCGAAGCGCCGGCGGACAACAGCGAGAACGGCGAGGTGAGGGCCTTGGCGATCAGGTTGACGAGCAGCCGCCCGATGATGCCGGCGACGCTGAATTGCGGGTCGTTGACGCCGTTGCGGTCCTTCAACAGCGCGACGGCGAGCCGTACCGGCAGGCGCGTGGCGGTCGGCGACTCGATCTTCTCTCCGAAGGTGAGCTGGTTCAGGACCACCTGGTTCTTCGCTTCGAGCCGGCCGTCCGGATCGATGCGGTAGTCGACCTCCATGCTCAGCTTTCCGCGTTCGATCGCATAACCGGCGTACTTTGCCGCATAGGTCGACAAGGGCGCCAGCTCGAGGTCGGTCGCCTTGGCATGCAGTTCGAGCGCCAGCGGGCGGGCCACCGGATTGACCCGGCCGCGAATCTCCAGGAGCGCGGTGCCGGCGGCCTTGCCGCTCAGCGAAAGCGCTGCGAGGTCCCGCGTGGTCGAGTCGAGCGCGCCGAGCTGCCCTGTCAGTTCGGTCAACGCGGCGCTGTAGTTCGGCCGCACGAAGTGATCGCTGAAGTCGACCCGGCCATGGGTCAGCGTGGCGCCGCCGAACTCGATGTCCACTTTCTTGATA
>CAZZWY010000126.1:0-9339 GCA_964657785.1 uncultured Acetobacteraceae bacterium | reverse complement strand
AACGGTCGGTTCGGCGGCCCAAAGGGACCGTGCGCCCCCGCCAGGACGAAAAAAAGCCGCGAATCGCTTCGCGGCTTTCATTCGCACGAGAAGGATCAGCCGTTGCTGCGGCGACGCGCCACGAAGCCGACGGCGGCGAGACCGCCCAGCATCAGCGCGTAGGTTTCCGGTTCCGGCACCGGCGCAGCGATCAGGTTGATCGAGCCGCCGCCACCGTTGACGACGAAGCCGGTCGAGGTGACGATCATCTGACCGCCCGTGTTCGCAAACTGAGCGCTTCCACCCGAGATCGGCGAGAAGGCGCTGCCGACGTTCGAGAACGTCAGCGAGTTGGCAGTCACGAACGAACCGTAGGCCACGCCGCCAATGATGGTGGCGCCGAACGGGTTGATGCCGGGGATCAACGTGCCCGTGCCCAACAACGTGTCGCTGGTGGTCGACTTGGTCACGCCACTCGCCGTGGCGGTGAAGGTTGCCGGTGCACCGGTGTAGCCGTACACGCTGTAGGTGAGGCTGGTCAGGGTATTGTTGACCGGGTTAGCCGCGATGCTGCCCGTCGCCGTGAAGCTGATATAGACACCGTAAGTGCTGTTCAGCCCGGTCGCCGCAGCATACGTTCCGCCGTTCTGGAACGAGCTCACCGAGAGATAGCCCGTTTCGCTGAACGAGGTGGCGTCCGCGGTCACGACCGCGAAGTCGGCCACGATCGCCGTGTCAGCCGAGACCGTGCCGCCGGTGGCGCCGAACGCGGACGGCGTGAAAGTGAACGTCGCCATGGCGGACGCTCCGCTGCAAGCGACTACCGCAGCTGCGGCAACCGCGCTTCGTACGGCCAGCGACCGTAGAAGAGAGGGAGACAAATTTTTCATCGAGGTTCCTTAACAGGTTGATTCACGGACCAGAAGTTCGGCAGCGCACCTCATGGTTAGAGAAAGCGCCTCGACTCGGAGAACGTTGGTTGCGAGAGGATGATGACCTCAGACGCCTTCTAAGTGATCCCCCTAGTTGCGGGGGGCGGCGAAACCGCAACGAACTGAACATCTCACAAATTTACGTTGTCGCTGAAGCAAGTTTTGGGCCTGGAAAATCCTGCTCAAGCGTCGTTTCGGCGATCCAGGCCGCCTCATTTGAATCTGGGCGTAACGCACATTTCATCGCGTGGAATCGAGCGCACCATCGTTGATCAGAGGGCATTCACCGAGAAGGTATCGCACTGGTTCCAGTCCCCGCCAGCGAACCCCCGCTGAAACCAACCGACGCGCTGCGCACTGGTCCCGTGAGTGAAGGTCTCGGGCACCACCCGTCCGCGCGACTTTCGCTGCAAGGTGTCGTCGCCGATCTGCGAAGCGGCATTCAACGCGGTGTCGACATCGCCGGCCTCCAGTCGCCAGCCTTGCTCCTGCTGGGAACGCTTCGCCCAGACCCCCGCGAAGCAATCCGCCTGCAATTCGATCTTGACGCTGATCGCGTTGCCGGCCGCCTCGCTGCCGCGCTGGCGCGCGGCGTCGGCCTTGTCGGTCAGGCCGAGCAGGTTCTGGACATGATGCCCCACCTCGTGAGCGATGACGTAAGCCTGTGCGAACTGGCCGGGGGCTCCGAGCTTCGTGCTCATCGTGTCGAAGAAGCCGAGATCGAGGTAGACCTTGCGATCGCCCGGGCAGTAGAACGGTCCCATGGCCGCTTCGCCCTGGCCGCACGCGGTCGGGTAGCTGTCGCGGTAGAGCGTCAGCTTCGGGTCGACGTAGGTCTTGCCGGCCTGCCTGAAGACATCCGTCCAGACCACCTCGGTGCTGCGAAGAACCCGCGAGACGAACTGCGCCTGGGGATCGCCTGCCGGCGGCGCCGTGGGAGGCGCCTGGGTCGCGACCTGCGCGCCTTGGCCACCGCCGCTCAGCAGCCCGAGGACCGTCATCGGATTGATGCCGAACACCCATCCCGCGACGAGTGCGACGGCGACCGTGCCGAGGCCGATGCCCCGGCCGCCTCCCAGGCTGAAGCCGCCACCGCCGGACCCGCGCGCGTCTTCGACGTTGCTGCTCTCTTCCTGACCGTCCATCCGCATCGTGGTTCTCCGGTTGCCGTATCGGCGCTGATGACGACGAACGTCGTCGCGCCAGCATGCTAGTGCAGCGGGACGACGGCGGCGCGGCGTCGACCGCTGGCTGCCGCCGCTGGCGTCGCGTCAGGCGCGCGGCAGCGTCACGCCCCGTTGCCCCTGGTACTTGCCGCCGCGGTCCTTGTAGCTGGTGCCGCACACCTCGTCGCTTTCGAAGAACAGCACCTGTGCGCAGCCCTCGCCGGCGTAGATCTTGGCCGGCAGCGGTGTGGTGTTGCTGAACTCGAGCGTGACGAAGCCCTCCCACTCGGGCTCGAAGGGCGTGACGTTGACGATGATGCCGCAGCGCGCATAGGTGCTCTTGCCGAGGCAGATGGTCAGCACGTTGCGCGGGATGCGGAAATACTCGACGGTGCGGGCGAGGGCGAAGCTGTTCGGAGGAATGACGCAGACCTCGGCGTGAATGTCGACGAAGCTCTTTTCATCGAAGTTCTTGGGATCGACCACCGTGCTATAAATATTGGTGAAGACCTTGAACTCGGGTGCACACCGGATGTCGTAACCATAGCTGCTGGTGCCGTAGCTGATGATCTTCTTGCCGTCGGCCTCGCGCACCTGGTTCGGCTCGAACGGTTCGATCATTCCCGTGCTCTCGGCCATCCGGCGGATCCAGTGGTCGCTTTTGATGCTCATGCAGGACTCTCGGAAGTTGGAAGATTGTAGTTAGCGAAAAACTGGCCGAAAAGCGGTTGGGGCCGAGGCGCGCAGCAGGCCTGCGCGGACGGGCCGGGCGACTTCGCCTTCGCCTTCGCAACAACGAGTTTTCTTCACCGGCCAGGGAAGTCGAACATGCACAGAGCGACCGATTTGCTCGCGCGATACGCCGAGTACCACCGCGACGAACGCAATATCATCAGCCACTTCGTGGGCGTGCCGCTGATCGTGTTCGCGCTCGGCCTCCTGCTCGCCCGGCCGGCGTTCAGCGCCGGGGAATGGGTTTTCACGCCCGCCGGGATCGTCGTCGCCTGCAGCGCAGTCTGGTATCTGACGCGGGGCGATCTCGTCCTCGGCGCCGCGGTCAGCACGTCGATCGGCTTGTTGACGCTGCTGGCCGACCGCCTCGCCTATGCCGGTGGCGTGCTGCCCGGCTTGATCGTCGGCTTCACCACGTTCGTGATCGGCTGGGCGATCCAGTTCGTCGGTCATTGGTACGAGGGGCGCAAGCCTGCGTTCGTCGACGACCTGATCGGCCTGTTGGTAGGCCCGATGTTCGTCGTCGCCGAGGCCATGTTCCTTCTCGGCTGGAACAAGCCTCTGCTCGCCGAAATCGAGCGCCGCGTCGGCCCGAGCCGCATGCGCGACCTGGCGAAGATCGCCTGAGTCGCCGGCGCGAGTCACTTCTGAACGCATCGAAGCGGTCTTCGCCGGTCGGTGGCTGCCGCGCGCCATGCGGATGATCGCTCGAAGCGACATCTCCGGCCTGGTGCTGTCCGGCGGCCTCGGCACGCGGATGGGAGGTGTCGACAAGGGCTTGCTGCGTCACCTCGGCCTGCCCCTCGCCGAGCAGGCCGTGCGGCGGCTGGCGCCCCAGGTCGGCTCGGTGCGGGTCAACGCCAATCGCAACCTGCCGGACTACGAGGCGATGGGTGTGGCGGTCGTTTCTGACTCTCTCCCAGCGCACCCGGGACCACTCGCCGGCATCCTGGCCGGGCTCGAAAGCTGCCCCACGCAGTATCTCGTCAGCGTGCCCTGCGACGTGCCGCACTTCCCGCTCGACCTCGTCCGGCGCCTCGCCGACGCCCTGGAAGCCGAAAGCGCCGAGCTGGCGGTCGCGGCGACGCTCGATCGACGGGCCATCCGAGTGCAACCGGTGTTCTGCCTGATGCGGTCGACACTGGCGCCGAGCATCGCGCGTTTCCTCGCGAGCGGCGAGCGGCGCGTCGAGGCCTGGACGGCGCTGCATCGGCGAGCGCAGGTGGTCTTCGAGCCGGCCACCGCGTTCCTGAACGTCAACACGCCGGAAGACCTCGCCCGGCTGGAAGCGCCTGGCTGATCCGGCGCCGTCGTTCAGGTGTCCTTCGAGATGGCGATCTTCGGGAACTTGGCCGAGAAGTCCTTCGACCGCTGCGAGATCTTCACGGCAACCTGTCGCGCGACGGCCTTGTAGAGCCCGGCGATCTCGCCTTCGGGCTCGTGGACCACGCTCGGCCGGCCGCCGTCGGCCTGCACCCGGATCGACAGGTCGAGCGGCAACGCGCCGAGGTCGTCGATGCCGAATTCCGCCGCGAGCCGCTTGCCGCCGTCCTCGCCGAAGATGTGCTCGACGTGGCCGCACTGCGTGCAGACATGCACCGCCATGTTCTCGACGATGCCGAGGATCGGCACGCCGACCTTCTCGAACATCCGGATGCCCTTCTTCGCGTCGAGCAAGGCGATGTCCTGCGGCGTGGTGACGATCACCGCGCCGGTCAGGGGCACCTTCTGCGCGAGCGTCAGCTGGATGTCGCCGGTGCCGGGCGGCATGTCGACGACGAGGTAGTCGAGTTCGCCCCAGTTCGTCTGGCGCAGCAGTTGCTCGAGCGCCTGCGTCGCCATCGGGCCACGCCAGACCATCGGGTTGTCGGCCTCCACCAGAAAGCCGATCGACATCACCCGCACACCAAAATTCTGCAGCGGCTCCATCGTTTTGCCGTCGGCGCTCTCCGGCCGCCCGCTCAAGCCCATCATCATCGGCTGGCTCGGGCCGTAGATATCGGCGTCGAGCAGGCCGACGCTCGCGCCCTCGGCGGCGAGCGCGAGCGCGAGGTTGACGGCGGTCGTGCTCTTACCGACGCCGCCCTTGCCCGACGCCACCGCGACGATGTTCTTGACGGAGGGCAACAGCGGCACGCCGCGCTGCACCGCATGCGGCACGACCCGCGTGGACACCTCCACCGTCACCCGCTCGACGCCCACCACGCCGCGCGCCGCCGCCGTCAGCGCCTCGCGCAAGGCGGCGAACTGGCTCTTGCCCGGGTAGCCGAGTTCGACCTCGAAGGCAACGCTGCCGCCCTCGATGCGCAGGTCCTTCAACTGGCGGGTCGAGACGAAATCCTGGCCGGTGTTCGGATCGATGACGGCCCGGCAGGCGTCGAGCAGAGCGGATTCGGAAACGGTCATGGGGGAGGTCGCGGCGGTTGCCCGGTGGGTGCGGATCAGTCTACCCGGAGCGCTGACGCCGCCGGGGCAAGACCTAAAATCGTCCCATGACCCGAAAGCTCTTCGTCACCACCGCCCTGCCCTACGCCAACGCGCCGTTTCACATCGGCCACATGATGGAGTACATCCAGGCCGACATCTGGGTCCGGTTCCAGCGCATGCTCGGCCACGAGGTTCATTTCGTTTGCGCCGACGATGCGCACGGCGCGCCGATCATGATCGCGGCGGAGAAGGCGGGCCAGACCCCCGAGGCGTTCGTCGCCGAGATCGCCGCGGGCCGGGCACGCTACCTCGACGGTTTTCAGATCAGCTTCGACAACTGGCACTCGACCGACGCGCCCGAGAACCACGAGCTCGCCCAAGCGATCTACCTCGCCCTGCGCAAACAAGGGCTGATCGCCGAACGCCGCATCGAGCAGTTCTACGACCCGGTCAAGGGCATGTTCCTGCCGGACCGCTACATCAAGGGCGAATGCCCGAAGTGCGGTGCGAAGGACCAGTACGGCGACAACTGCGAGGTCTGCGGCGCCGTCTACGCCCCGACCGACCTGAAAAACCCTTACTCGGTGCTGACCGGCGCCACGCCGGTGCTCAAGAGCAGCGACCACTACTTCTTCCAGCTGTCGTCCGACCGCTGCATCGATTTCCTGAAGGACTGGACGACGACGCCCGGCCGCCTCCAGCCCGAAGTGCTGAACAAGATCCGCGAGTGGTTCGCGACCGACGAGTTCGGGCACGTCGGCCTGAACGACTGGGACATCAGCCGCGACGCACCCTATTTCGGCATCGCGATCCCGGACGCCCCGGGCAAGTACTTCTACGTCTGGCTCGATGCGCCGGTCGGCTACCTCGCCTCGCTGAAGAATCACCTCGACAAGGCCGGCATCGATTTCGACGCGTTCATGGCCGATCCGGCGGTCGAGCAGATTCACTTCATCGGCAAGGACATCATCACCTTCCACACCCTGTTCTGGCCGGCGATGCTGCACTTCAGCGGGCAGCACCGGCCCGACGGCAGCTACGCCCCGCGCAAGGTGCCGACCCGGATCTTCGTCCACGGGTTCCTGCAGCTCTCCGGCGAGAAGATGAGCAAGAGCCGCGGCACCGGCCTCTCGCCGCTGCGCTACCTCGATCTCGGCATGGACCCGGAGTGGCTGCGCTACTACATCGCCGCCAAGCTCAACGCCCGCGTCGAGGACATCGACTTCAACCCCGACGATTTCATCGCCCGCGTCAACAGCGACCTGGTCGGCAAGTACATCAACATCGCGAGCCGCGCGGCCGGTTTCCTCGCCAAGCGCTTCGGCGGCGTGCTCTCGGCCGACCTCGGAATCGAAGGGCGCCTGTTGCTCGACGGCCTGCGGGCGCATCAGGCGACGGTCGAGCAGCTCTTCGAGGAACGCGAATTCGCCAAGGCGCTGCGCGAGGTGATGCTGCTGGCGGACCGCGTCAACGAGTTCGTGGATCAGAACAAGCCCTGGGAACTCGCCAAACAGGCCGGGCGCGAGGCGGTTCTGCACGACGTCTGCAGCGTCTGCATCGAGGCATTCCGGCTGTTGACGATCTACCTCAAGCCGGTGTTGCCCGGGCTCGCCGCCCACGTCGAGCGTTTCCTCGGCGTCGAGCCGCTGACGTGGCCCGACGCCGCGCGCGCGCTCGGCGCGCACCGCATCGGCGAGTACCGGCACCTGATGCAGCGGGTCGACGCGAAGCAGCTCGACGCCCTGCTCGAGCCGCCCGCGATCGCCGCCCCGCCGCCCGGCGGGGAGCCGATCCTTGCTGAAATCGGCATCGACGACTTCGGCAAGATCGACCTGCGAGTCGCCCGGATCGTCGAGTGCGAGGTGGTCGAGGGCTCGACGAAACTGCTGCGCCTCGCGCTCGACGTGGGCGAAGGACGCCTGCGCAACGTCTTCAGCGGCATTCAGGGCGACTATCGGGCCGCCGACCTCGTCGGCCGGCTCACCGTGATGGTCGCCAACCTCGCGCCTCGCAAGATGAAGTTCGGCGTCAGCGAAGGCATGGTGCTCGCGGCCTCGTCAGCCGACGCGAAGACGCCCGGCGTCTACCTCCTCGAACCGGGGTCCGGCGCAACGCCCGGGATGCGGGTGCGATGACCGGCGAGCCGGCGGTGACGAGGGTTCGGTCGTACCCCGATCGGTCCTGGGGCAGCGACGGGCCGACCCGCGGCATCGAGGAACGGCTCGAGCGCGGCGAGGTCTGCAGCTTTCCGCAGCTCGCGTTCGAGCTCGACGCGTCCGAGCGCCGCTTTCTCGACCCGCGCTGGGCCGACGGCAAGGCGAAGAACGTGTCGCTGCGGTGGCCCGCCCGGCCCGCGCACGCGATGGGGGCGGCATCGTCGTCGCCCACGCCGCGCGCCGAGATGCGAGGCGCCGCCGGTGGCGCCGACGACCTGGCGGCACTCGAGGCGCTGATCGCGCGCTACGCCGACCTCAGTGAAGCGTTCGCGCTGCGCCTCTTCCCGCATTACCGCGGCCATCTTCGCCGCGGCAACACCTCGATCCGGCCGATCGACGTCGCCGGTCGCCCGACGAGCTGGCGCCAGGACGACAGCCGCCTGCACGTCGACGCATTTCCCTCCAATCCGACGCGCGGCACGCGGTTGCTCCGCGTCTTCTGCAATGTGAACCCCGACGGCCAGGCGCGCCGCTGGCGCATCGGCGAGCCGTTCGAGGCGCATGCCCGGCGCTTCCTGCCGCGCTTGCGCCGGCCGCTGCCCGGCACCGCGTGGCTGCTGCACCGCGCCGGCATCACCAAGCAGCGACGCACCGACTACGACCACCTGATGCTGCAGCTGCACGACCTCGCCAAAGCAGACCCCGCTTTCCAGCGCGACAGTCCGCAGGCGGCGGTCGATTTCGCGCCCGGAACGACCTGGGTCGTCTACAGCGACCAGGTGCCGCACGCGGCGATGGGCGGGCAGCATTTGCTCGAGCAGACCTTCTATCTCGACGCCGAGCACCTGCTGCAGCCGGAACGCTCGCCGCTGCGCACGCTCGAGCGGCTGACCGGCCGGCGGCTCAGATAGCACCGAGCGACGCCGTGCCGCTTGCTAAACTCGCCGCTCCCTGTCTTGCGCATGACCCGCGCCACGCTCCCATGCCGCTCTTCTGGAAGGCCTACACCTCCGACATCACGTCCCTCATCGACGAATTGAAGGCGAAGAAGCCGGGCCTCGAAGACGAACAGCGCCACGGCCGCGGGCTGCTGTGGGACAAGCACATCGACCGCGAGGCGCAGACCGAGTATGTCGACGCCAAGGTGCCGCAGCAGCCTTACGTCTACCAGACCCGGCGCTGACGTCGGAGCACCGCCCGACCGACGAACACGCGTGCCCGGGGCAGTGTGCTGAGCGAGCCGCTCGCTGACCCGGCGCTGGTCGACAGCGTCGCGCTGGCCCGTCTCTACGGCGAGCCGCTCTTTCGGCTCCCGAGCGATCTCTACATCCCGCCCGATGCGCTCGAGGTCTTCCTGGAAGCGTTCGAAGGGCCGCTCGACCTGCTGCTCTACCTGATCCGGCGGCAGAACTTCAACATTCTCGACATCCCGATGGCGAGCGTGACGCGCCAGTACCTCGCCTACGTCGAGCAGATCAGGAAGTCGAACCTCGAACTGGCGAGCGACTACCTGCTGATGGCCGCGATGCTGATCGAGATCAAGTCGCGGCTACTGCTGCCGCCGAAGAAGTCGGCCGAGAGCGGAGAGGTGGAGGATCCGAGGGCGGAGCTCGTGCGCCGGCTGATCGAGTACGAACAGATCAAGCTCGCCGCCGCACGGCTCGACGCGCTGCCGGTGCTGGGCCGCGACTTCCTGCGGGCGCAGGTGGCGAAGCCGGCGTCGCCCGCGACGCGCCATGCCGAGGTCGAGGTCGACGACCTCCGGGCCGCCTGGGCCGACATCCTGCAACGCGCACGACTGAATCGCCACCACACGATCACCCGCGAGCAATTGAGCGTTCGCGAACACATGAGCTTCGTGCTGCGCGCGCTGCAGGGGCGCCGCTTCGCGCTCTTCGAGGAACTCTTCGACGTCACGCGTGGGCCGGCCGTGCTGATCGTGACCTT
>CAZZWY010000125.1:1627-9351 GCA_964657785.1 uncultured Acetobacteraceae bacterium | reverse complement strand
CCCGTGTTGGGGTCGGCGACCAGGCTGACGTCGGGCACGAGCCGGGCGTGACCGGCGGGCACGCCCGGGCCGGTCTGCCACACCGGCCGGGTGAAGAAGATGCTCGCCCCGCCACCGCTGCCGGCCCAGGCCGTCTCGGCCGAGACCGCGCCGCCGCGCTGGAACACGAGCGTCAGGGGATAGCTGCGACCGAGCTCGAGCGGCCGCTTCAGACCGGTCAGGCGCAGGTGGCTGGCGGATTCGGCGAGCACGGTGGTCTGCCCGCGCGGGATGAAGAAGTCGACGGTCGGCCGTGCCAGCGGGCCGCCGATCTCGGCGCCCCCGGCCATCGGCGTCTGCGCGCCGATCAGCCGGTCGTCGAGCGTGACGTCGTCGAAGGTCATGCAGACGACGGCGACGCGGTCGTCGCCGGTGGCGCGCGTCCAGACGTGGTCGATGCGGAGGTTCACGGTGAAGAAGTCACAGGCACGGGCCGCGGGAACTGCCAGCGCGGCACCGAGGCCGAGCCCGGTGCGCAGGAAGCGTCGGCGCTGAGGGGATGAGGTCACGGCGAGGCGTCGGGAAAGTCGGAACGGGGTGCCGCGACCTGCTCGGCACCCCGGCGGCAGAACGAGGGTCCGGCCTTTACTTCACGCCGGCGACCACCGTCGATCCGGCGACCTCGATGTAGATCGGGTTGCTGTAGAACCAGAGGTCGGACCATGCCGCGACGTCGAA
This sequence comes from uncultured Acetobacteraceae bacterium, assembly GCA_964657785.1. GTDB lineage: Bacteria > Pseudomonadota > Gammaproteobacteria > Burkholderiales > Burkholderiaceae_C > LMDS01. The sequence goes on along the minus strand of CAZZWY010000125.1, from coordinate 8,634 downwards.
GCTCACGTACTTCTGGCCGCCCACCACCGACAGATGGCTCGGGCAGCCGTCGAATTCGGTGGTGCCGACGGTGGTGCAGGGAATGCGCAGCTTGGAGGTGTCGTTGGCGTTCGTGTAGAGGTCGGAGAGCGGGTTGCCGTTCGCGTCGCTCTCGAACGGCACCGACGGCGGCATGTTCGTGCCGCGCAGGCGCACGTACTGCGAGGCCCGCACCGCGGGAAGGCGGTAGGACATCTTCAGGAACTGCGAGTTGTCGACGCCCGAGGCGACCGGCGCCCAGGCCGCCGCACCGTTGCCGTTGAAGGTCTTGATGACCGCGGCACTCGTGTTCTTGGCGGCGGCCGGCACGCCGGAGAGGTCGGGCGCGGTCGTGCCGTCGGTGTGGAGCCAGCTGGTGTTGGTCGGCCAGGCACCGGCGTAGTCGGCAGTGCCGGGCTGCTTGTAGCCGGTGACCAGGCCGCGGATCATGTCGATGTGGTCGAGCACCGGCATGTTGAGCGGCTGGTGGATGCCGACCTGCAGCAGCGACGGGTTGTCGAAGGTGTAGGGCGAGTAGTTGGTGCCGGCCGGGTCGCGCACGACGACCGCGACGACGATTTCCGCGCCGGGGCGCACCGCGAGCTTCTCGCCCATCGTGGCGCAGCCGGCGACGTCGGTATCGGTGCCGTGGGTGGCGGCGGCGACCGCGATCGCTTCGACCGCGGCGTTGCTGCGCGGCGCGATCCCGGGGTAGGACGCGCAGGCGACGAAGGCGAGGCGGTCGATCAGCTGGCCGCCGGTGCCGAAGCTGTTGCCGGTGCGCAGGCCGTCGACGATGGTCTGCGGGCGCAGCTTGTCGGCGCCGTGTCGAACCATGACGAAGTCGCGCTGGTACTCGCCGGGGTAGAAGTCCTGCGTCGAGCGACGGTCGTCCGGGCCGAAGATCCCGCGGTTGTGCCAGTCGGAACTCGCGAAGAACCAGAAGTTGCGGCCCTCGCCGAGCAGCGCATCCCACACCCCGCCGACCTGCGCCGCGTAGACGCCGGTGCCGCCGTAGGTCGTGCCACCGGCCGAATCGATCACGGTCTTGGTCGTCGTCACCTTGCCGGTCGCGTCGACGCTGTAGCTGTTGAAGGTGTTGCGCAGCACCTGGTATTCGCCGCGGTTCGACGACGCGCCGTGGCCGGGTTGCGACTCCATGCCGAACGCGATGGCGGGCGCGGCGTTGTTGAAGTCGCGCAGGTGCTCGACGTTGTAGCCCTGGTTGCCGTCCGGGTTAAACGGGCCGGCGCGCTCGAGGTGGGCCGGCACGTAGTAGCTGGCGTTGGGGTGGTAGGCCGCCATCCACTTCATCGCCTGGACGGTCTTCAGGTGCCCGCGCGTGCCGATGCCCGAGAGGCCGGTGGGCACCAGCTTCTGCGCGGTCGGGTTCCAGCTCGGGTCGGCGGTGCTGTTGCTGCCGGGCACCGTGCACTGCCAGTTGTTGCCGATGCTCGAGCCGGTGGTGTCGCCGCGGCTCGTGTCGGTATCGCCGAAGTCGAAGCAGTAGTTCCACTGCGCGAGGGCCGAGGCGTTGCCGATCGGCGTGTACCGGGCGGTGATCGGGCCCGGCGTGGTCGGCAGGGTGGCAGTGTCGAGACGGGCCGGGATCTGCCCGGTGATGACCGACATCGATGAATGCTCGTGGCCGGCGACGATCGACTCGTTGCCGAGGAAGAGCGGCAGGTTCTTGTAGGCGTTGAGGTACTCGATCAACGGGTACTGGTATTCCTGGACCGACTGCCAGCGCCACATGTAGCCGACCCCGGCGGTGGTGTCGCCCTTGACGTTGCTGCTGCCGATGCTCGCGCTCCAGGTCGTCGTCGGGCCGGTGCCGGGAATGAACGGATACGCCGGCGTGCTGAGCGTGTCGTCTTCCACCAGCGTGCAATTGCGCGTGCCGCCGCTGTTGCCGTGGCCGGCCTGCACGAACCAGTCGAGCCCCCAGGGCGTGTCGGTCTTGTCGGTCGCCTTCTTCACCAGCTTCTGCATCGAGATCGAGCCGTCCGAGCAGGTGGTGTGGTTGTGGAAGTCGCCGCTGACGTAGGTGCCGGGGGTCTTGGCCGCTTGTGCGATCAGAGGGGCGCAGATCAGCGTCGTCGTGGCGACGGCCGCGATCGCGGCAAGGGCGATCTGGCTTTGGCGCGGGGGGAGGGTCATGAGGGGCTGCTCCTGGGGTCGTGTTGAGGGGCGCAAGCAGGGCGGGGCACCGAATGGCCGGGTGCGACGCAACAGCGCTGGATGCTAGGGAGCGGGCGTGACGGGGGCGTGACGCGGTGCGGGGCGGGCCGCGGGAGCGATAGGCGAGGCGGGGTAGCGGGGGTGGCTTTGCGGCGCGGAACTGGTTCAGTCACTCGTTCGGGACGATGCTGCGTTGGAGCGTGCTTCGCTGCAGAGAGCGGTGATCTATGTGCACGAAACGCTGACGTTTTGTCAGAATGGTCTGCACTTGAGGCGCTGGTGGCAGTTGCCCATTTGACGTATGGCGTCACCACGGGCAGCGCGATCCATGCGAAGCGTCGATTGATTCCATTCATTCAAGAAGATGCAACACGAAGCAATCAACCTCTCATCCAAGCTCAGCACGTTTACTGAGCACTGGAGTCCAAGAACAGTCGGAGTCTTCAATGGGCACGACCTCATGGTTGTAAAAGTAAAAGGCGAATTTGTTTGGCACACTCACGCCGATACGGATGATTTCTTCTTGGTCCTTAACGGGCAACTTAAGATTCAAATGCGTGATCGAACTGTTGTATTAAATGCCGGGGAGATGTACGTCGTTCCCAAAGGGATCGAGCATCGTACAATTGCGGAAAATGAAGCTCACTTATTACTCATTGAGCCTACAGGTACGCCAAATACGGGCAGTATTGAAACTGCAGCGGCTCGTAGATTTGCGTAGGCCAATTTTGCCGCCTAGCCCAAGGTTCGAGCTGACTCAGCCTAAACGTTAGAGCGCCCAACACATTATTCCCAGCCATGCGGTTCTCGAATCGGAACTAGCCGGTCCGCGTCCACCCGCCAAGAGATAAAATTTTCCTATGCCTAAGCACTTTCGCGACGCATTGATCGCGCTCACGGGACTAGCGACGAGTTCAATGGTCTCCTCGCAAAGCTGTGAGTCGCGATTTCAGTTCAAGTTTGCCGATGGACTGCAGGGCTGCCTGACAGACTTTTCAGTCGTTAATGAAGATGCGCAGAACCTCCACTCCAGCGTGAAACGAATGGCCTCGGCGGGTGGCAAGTACAACATAGCGATGACAGCGCGCGACCGTCGATGTCCATTGGCTTTGGGAATGATGACGATACGGATGTCCTACCCCGGCAGCAACAACCCCGACAACCTTACCAAGGCCCGCTCGGAAAAGGCAATGAAGGCGTGCCAAGCGCAGGTGGATGCTGCGCCGGCAACTGACCCGCCTTGCACGTGTCAGATCGTTCTTGAAGACGGCATCTCGCCGCTTACACAGGACCAGTTTTCGTCTTATGTTGGTATGCCAATCGAGGCCTCAAAAAAGTAGGGCTCAGTTATCGTCGTGCTTCGACAGTGCTATCGCTTGCTTACAGGTGTCCTAACCATGGTTCGAGCGGACTCAATCTAAACTTCGGGATGGGGAAGTCCCTTTTATTCGTTAGGCCTCACGTTAGGTCTCACAAAACTCTTCGGCTTACCGCAACGATGGAATACTCATACGCCGTCCCCGAGGACTCATCTGAATGCATCAGGCTGCGGAGCAAAACTCGACAGAATGCAATTTCTGAAGAAGGGCTTCTTTCCATCGGAATCACCGTGGAAAATTGGGCGCACAACGTCAAAGCGGAAATCCTTGTCGGGCGCATCTGTCGACAAGATGGGAGAATGGTCGGCTATTGCTTCGGGTCACGTCTACACGGAGAAGTCGTTGTATTAGCGCTGTTGCCAGAATTTGAAGCCTATGGCATCGGAAAGGCGCTACTATCCCAAGTGGTTCAACATCTGACAGCGCTTGGCCATAAACGGCTATTCTTGAGTTGCTCGTCGGATCCAGGAAGTCGCTCATACGGTTTTTATCGACATATGGGCTGGCAATCAACTGGAAACTTCGAAGAAAACGGAGACGAGATTCTCGAGTTACAGAATCACCTTCTTGGTAGCGAGGCCCGGGAGGCCTAACCCACATTTCGCGCGCACCTACCATGGTGGAGCCTTCGTGAGACGTCTGACGAAGATCCGGTCGCCATGTACGCTTATATAGTTTCCCTGAGGCCGGTCGGCTTGCCTGCACCCACCGCCTCCCTACAATCAGCTTGCAGACTTGAGCTTTGCAAAATGACCCTTAACCCTTCCTTCAAGCGGATGTGCCTTCGGCACCTCGTTTAAGTCAAACCATCCGCAAAAACGGGGACGCTGTCGGACGAGCGGCGGCATGACGGGTTCGTTCACGGGGTCGTCAGCCCTCGTTCCACCGAAAGAAGAACTTCGCCCGCGCGCGGTGCGACGCCACGAGGCGGGCGTTGGGCTCGTCGGTGGCGGCGACCCAGCCGGTCGCTTCCTCCGTGGTCTTCCCGAACTCCTCGTGCCGGCGGGTCAGACGCTGGTTGCGCAGGCCGTCCTCCACGTCGAGATACCAGACGTCGTCGAGCAGGGGGAAGACGCTCGCCCAGGGCGCTCGGTCGAGCAGCAGGTAGTTGCCTTCCGTGATCACGAGCCGGGTCTGCGGGTCGACCGCGATGGCGCCCGCGATCGGCTCCTCGATCTCGCGCCTGAACTCGGGCGCGTAGACGATCTCGTCCTGCCGCGGGGCGCGCAGACGCTGCAGCAGGGCGACGTAGCCGTCGGCATCGAAGGTGTCGGGTGCCCCCTTGCGGCCGGCACGCCCGAGGCGCTGCAGTTCGCACTGCGCCAGATGGAAGCCGTCCATCGGCACACGCTGCACCGCTTCTCCGAATTCGCGCTGGATGGCGAGCGCGAGGGTCGACTTTCCCGCGCCGGGCGGGCCGACCAGACCGAGCAACTTGCGCTGGCCGTCCTGCAGCAGGTCGTGCAGGCGTTGACGGGAGCGTGGCGGCAGGGCGGGAAGGGCGTTCGAGGGCATGGGTCGCTAAAACGAGCTGATCACAGGGCGATCTTCACCGGCAGGAGCCGGTCGTATTCCCGCTTGACCACCGCATAGCATTCGCACGTGCGCTCTTCGACGGCGCGGCGGTCGAGCACCGTGATGTGGCCTCGAGCGTAGCGGATCAGCCCCGCCTTCTGCAGCTTCAACGCCGCCTCGGTCACGCCTTCGCGACGAACCCCGAGCATGTTGGCGATCAGCTCCTGGGTCATCACCAGATCGTTGCCGCCAAGCCGGTCCAGGCTCAACAGCAACCAGCGACAGAGCTGCTGGTCGAGCGAATGGTGGCGGTTGCACACGGCGGTCTGGGCCATCTGCGTGATCAATGCCTGCGTGTAACGAAGCATCAGATGCAGCACCGGCGGCCGACCGAATTCGTCCTTGATCATCGCCGAGCTCAACCGGAAACCCTTGCCTGCGCTTTGGACCACCGCGCGGCTCGGGGTGGATTCGCCGCCCATGAACAGCGAGATCCCGACGACGCCCTCGTTGCCGACCACCGCGATTTCCGCGGAGGCGCCGTTCTCGAGCACGTAGAGCAGCGAGACGATCGCCGTGGTCGGAAAGTAGATGTGGCTCATCGTGGCGTTGGACTCGTACAGCACCTGCCCGAGCTTGAGGTCGACCGGTTCGAGCTGAGGCTGCCACCGGCGCCATTCGGCGTCCGGCAGGGAGGCGATCAGGTGGTTCGACAAGGGGTCGATGGCGCTTGTCATGCGATCGCTCCGGGAGGCTTCGACGGCCGATCATAGCGACGCACCGAAGCTATGTTCGACACCGAACGGAACCCGCTGGCGAAAGTCCGGCGTCACACTTCGCGTGGGCGGACGGGCCTCTTCGCCTCTCGATGTCCTGGCGACGAGGTCTCCGCCGCCCAGCACGGTCCTCATGCCGCAGCCGCCGCGTGACCGAGAACTTCCGGGAGGGCTCGAACGGCAGGGTTCATCCGATCAGGACGCCATCGGCCGGTCGGAGCGTCTGTGCGCCGCCAGACAGAGACGGCGGTCTCGCGTCAGACGGGCGCCCAGCGCCAGTCGCGAACCTCCGGCAGGTCCTTGCCGTGCTCGACGATGTAGAGCTTGTGCCGTTCCATCGTGGCCCAGCAGCGTGACGTGGCGGCGGGCACGTCGTCGGCGAAACGCGGAATCCGCTCGATGGCGTCGAGGGCCAGCCGTTAGCGGTCCGGATCGATCAGCCGCAGCGATTCGGGCGAGAGGGCGTCGCTCCCCGCACCGCCGGAGGAAGCCGCGCTCGGAGAAAGTGCCGCCGTCGCCGGTGTCATGCGAGCGCCCGGGCGATGGCCCATAGCGCGGCCACCACGACCGCGGTCGTGATCGGACGCGGTGCCAGGAAGCGGCTGACGGCATCGGAGGCCGAGAGCAGCGCGAAGCCGCGCCCGCGGCACGCCCGGCACTGGGCGAGATTGAGGCCGAGCGCCCTGGCATCACGGGCCATTGCCGCAGCGGGCGCCGTTTGAACGCTGGTGGCCCATTGCATGGACAGGCGCAGAGAAGGGATCAAATCGAGCTTTCGGGAGGGCGAGGCCGGGTCGGCCCGCTGATCAGCCCTGTTCTACCCGTCGACCGGTCACGCGTCTGTGCGGTAGCCCGCATCCCGGCGGTTTCGGCGTCGACCTGCCATCACGCCGGGCCGCGATCGAGTGCCCGGCTGACGAATTGGGCGATCATCAGTTCCTCGTCCGTCCGGATGACCTTGACGCGGACCGGTGTCGAGTCACACGAGATGAGCCCGGCATGCGCAGCGTTGCGTTCGGCGTCGAGCGCGATGCCGAGGAAGTCGAGACCGCCGCAGATCCGGCTGCGGACGGTCGCGGCGGTTTCGCCGATGCCGCCCGCGAAGACGAGGGTGTCGATGCCGCCGAGAGCCGCGGCG
>CAZZWY010000125.1:0-1617 GCA_964657785.1 uncultured Acetobacteraceae bacterium | reverse complement strand
CTTCTTCGCCTGGTAGCAGAAGAGTTCGACCGCTTCGGCGGCACGCGCATCGGTGGCCTCGTGCTTCAGCAGTTCCCGCATGTCGCCGCTGGTTTCGGAGAGGCCGAGCAGCCCGGATTCATGGCTCGTCATCGAGAAGAAGTCGCTCGCGGAGAGCTGCTCCGTCCGCGACAGGTACGCCCCGACTCCCGGATCGAGATCGCCCGAACGGGTGCTCATCGGCAGCCCGGCGCACGGCGTGAAGCCCATGGAGGTGTCGATGCTGCGGCCGTCGAGCACCGCCGCCATGCTGGCACCGCTGCCCAGGTGGGCGAGGACGACTCGATGCAGCGCGCCGTGCCCCGGGTCGTCGCGCGCGAGCGCCTGCATCAGGTAGGCGTAGGACGTCCCGTGAAAGCCGAAACGTCGGAGTCCCTGGGCCTGGTAGCGCCGCGGTATCGGCAGCTGCGCGGCGACGCGCGGCAATCCGGTGTGAAAGGAGGTGTCGAAGCAGGCGACGTGCGGCACCGCGGCGAGCCGCTTCATGAAGGCCTCGATCAGCTCGATCTCGGCCGGCAGGTGGTCCGGATCGAGCGGCACGATGCGGCGCAGCTCCTCGAGCAGCGCCTCGGTGATGCGTTCCGGCTCGGTGTGGGCCATGCCGTGAACGACCCGGTGGCCGACAGCCTTCACGCTCGACAACAGGTCGCCCCGTGCGGTGAACCAGTCGAGCAGGGATTGCGCGACGTGGTCGAGATCGCCGGCGGCGAGCGGCACCTCGGTCGACTGCGGTTCGCCCGCCGTCGTGCAGGTCAGCGTCGTGCCGGCGACGCCGATCCGGTCGATCTTGCCCTTGAGGCGGAGTGCCGGGGGCGAGCCCACGGCGTAGACGGCGAACTTGAGGCTCGAGGAGCCGCTGTTCAGCACGAGGAGGCTGTCGCTGCTTTGTGACGGCTTGGCACGAACGACTGGCATGGTGAAGGGCGTTCCGGGGGGCGCGTCGGCGAGGCGCTCGGTCGCAGCTAGGGTAGCGGGCGACCGCGCTGCGGTCTGTGCGGCAGCCGACGCAGTCCGCAGACGCGGGCCGGTCCGCACCGACACGACCGGCGAGCCTTCGCAATTCGGCTCGAACGCATTGCGGCGCTCGGGACGCGCGAATACCGGCTCGATCTCTTCGCTGCGCGCGCCAATGTCTTCGGCGTGAAGACGCTCGCAGGCCGTGCCGAAGCGCAGCTCGAGACGGCGACTCGCGTTTCGGCAGGGCGCCGGGCGGGTGCCTGCTAAGGAAGCAGCTGGGCCACCCGTCGCAGCCAGCCGGCCAGCAGCGCCGCCTCTTCGGGCGCCAGATCCGCCTCCAGTGCCTGCTCGGCCTGGCCCGCCCGGGCCTTGCAGGCTGCGAGCAGCGCGATGCCGTCCTCGGTCAGGTCCAGATGGCGAACGCGCCCGTGCGCCAGGTGCGGGCGGCTCGCCAGCGCTCCGCGGCGCGTGAGGTTGGCCACGATGACGGTGACGGTCGGCGTCGTCAGCGCCGCCATGCGCGAGAGCTCGGCGTTCGAGCTGCCGGGGTGCTCGTGGAGCAGGCGCAACATCAGGAACTGCGGCGGCGTGACGTCGAGGTCGGCGAGCAGGCGTTCCATC
>CAZZWY010000124.1:0-9366 GCA_964657785.1 uncultured Acetobacteraceae bacterium | reverse complement strand
ACTCCCAGTCGCGCGGAGCCGTGTCGGTCCACGTCGACCGCGACGGCACGGGGACGGCCGGTGCATGGATGCGCTGATCGACCCGCTCGATCAGCGCAAGTTTCCAGGCGCGGCGTTCGACCTGCCAGACACCGAGGGCCGAGAATCCGAGGAACAACAGGCCGAGCGCGGCCAGGGCCGACAGGCGCACCCACGCTGACCGCTCCGCGCCTGGCGCATCGGCCTCAACCGACCTGGTGGCGCCGAGCTGCCCGCGGTTCAAGGCATGTTGCGCATGTCGTGGCTGCTCGTCGGCATCATGTTGTGGTTCAGGTGATACATGACCCACAGCGACCCGCTCAGCGTGATCACGACCAGCACCATGGTGAAGAGCAGCGCGAGCATCGTCCAGCCGCCCTCCGACTTCGAATTCATGTGCAGGAAATAGATCATGTGCACGACAATCTGCACGGCGGCAAGGCCCAGGATGACGATCGCCGTCGTCACCGAACTGTCGAAGACCTTGCCCATCACGAGCCAGAACGGAATCGCGGTCAGCACCACGGCCAGCACGAAGCCCGTCATGTAGCCTTTGAAGGTGCTGTGACTGGCGCCTTCGCCGTGCCCGCCGTGGCCATGCACGTGCGCGTGTCCATGCGCAGGGTCGGCAGCGTGACCCTCGCCCGGCGCATGCGCGGCGGTTGCCGCCTTGCCAGGCTGCGTGGCGTTGCTACCGCTCATTTCAGCACCCCCATGAGGTAGACGAACGTGAAGACACCGATCCAGACCACGTCGAGGAAGTGCCAGAACATCGAGAGGCACATCAGGCGGCGCTGATTCTCCGGAATGAGGCCCTTGTTCGCCACTTGCACCATCAGCGTGACGAGCCAGACGATGCCGAAGGTGACGTGCAGCCCGTGGGTGCCGACCAGCGTGAAGAACGACGAGAGAAAGGCGCTGCGCTGCGGCCCTGCGCCTTCGTGGATCAGATGGGCGAATTCGTTGAGCTCGAGGCCGATGAAGCCGGCGCCGAGAAGCCCTGTCAGCAGCAACCAGGCAAGCACCGGCTTGACCCGGCCGTTCTGCATTTCCAGCATCGCGAAGCCATAGGTGATCGACGACAGCAGCAGGAGTGCCGTATTGAGCGCCACCACCGGGAGTTCGAAGAGTTCGGCCCCCGACGGTCCGGCCGCGTAGTTGCGGCCGAGCACGCCATACGCGGCGAACAGGCAGGCGAAGACGAGACAGTCGCTCATCAGGTAGAGCCAGAACCCGAGCAGCGTGCCGTTCTCCGCGTGCACCTCGTCACGCATGTAGAAGCGCGGATTTTCGCCGACGCCGCCGCCGGGCACGGGCGTCGCGATCGGGGAACTTCCGGTGATGTCAGACATGGGCCGCCAGCATTCGCGTCCGGACTGCCTCGACCCGCACCACCTCTTCGGCGGGAATGTAGTAATCGCGCTTGTAGTTGAAGGTGTGCGCAATGACCGCGAGCACCATCGCCGCGAAGCCGAGCGCCGCCACCAGCCACATGTGCCAGATCAGGGCGAAGCCGCAGACGAAGCTGAGCGCGGCGATGATGAAGCCGGCGCCGGTGTTGGCGGGCATGTGGATCGGGATGAAGCCCTCGCTCGGTCGATCGAACTTCTGCGACTTCATGTCGTACCAGGCGTCGTTGTCATGGATCACCGGTGTGAAGGCGAAGTTGTAGGGCGGCGGCGGTGAGGAGGTCGACCACTCGAGCGTTCGGGCATTCCAGATGTCACCGCTCACGTCGCGCAAGGCGTTGCGTCGGCGGAAGCTCACGACCAGGTCGATCACGAAGCTGCCGATCCCGGCCGCGATCATCACGGCGCCGAGCGCAGCGATCTGGAACCAGATCTGCAGCGATGGATCCTCGAAGTGACTCATGCGTCGGGTGACACCCATCAGGCCCAGCACGTAGAGCGGCATGAAGGCGAAATAAAAGCCGATGCACCAGAACCAGAACGAACACTTGCCCCAGAACGGATCGAGCCGGTAGCCGAAAGCTTTCGGGAACCAGTAGTTGATGCCGGCCATGATGCCGAACAGCACCCCGCCGATGATCACGTTGTGGAAGTGCGCGATCAGGAAGAGGCTGTTGTGCAGCACGAAGTCGGCCGGCGGCACGGCGAGCAGAACCCCGGTCATTCCGCCGATGACGAAGGTGATCATGAAGCCGATGGCCCAGAGCATGGGAACCTCGAAACGGATGCGGCCGCGGTACATCGTGAAAAGCCAATTGAAGATCTTCGCGCCCGTCGGGATCGAGATGATCATCGTCGTGATGCCGAAGAACGAGTTCACGCTCGCACCCGACCCCATCGTGAAGAAGTGATGCAGCCAGACGAGGTACGAGAGGATCGTGATGACGACCGTCGCATAGACCATCGACGCATACCCGAAAAGGCGCTTGCTGCAGAACGTCGACACCACCTCCGAGAAGACGCCGAACGCCGGCAGGATCAGGATGTAGACCTCCGGGTGGCCCCAGATCCAGATCAGGTTGACGTACATCATGGCGCTGCCGCCAAGATCGTTGGTGAAGAAATTCGTGCCGACGTAGCGGTCGAGCGAAAGCATCCCGAGCGCGGCCGTCAGCACCGGAAAGGCGGCGACGATCAGCACATTGCTGCAGAGGGCCGTCCAGGTGAAGATCGGCATCTTCATCAACGTCATGCCGGGCGCTCGCATCTTCACGATGGTCGCGATCAGGTTGACGCCCGAGAGCAGCGTCCCGACGCCGGCGATCTGCAGCGACCAGATGTAGTAGTCGACGCCGACGTCCGGGCTCGCGACGATCCCCGACAGCGGCGGATAGGCAAGCCAGCCGGTGCGGGCGAATTCGCCGACGAAGAGCGAGGCCATCGTCAGCATGGCACCGAACGTCGTCATCCAGAAGCTGAAATTGTTGAGAAACGGAAACGCGACGTCGCGCGCGCCGATCTGCAGCGGCACCACGAAGTTCATCAGGCCGACGACGAGCGGCATTGCCACGAAGAAGATCATGATCACACCGTGCGCGGTGAAGATCTGGTCGTAGTGGTGCGGCGGCAGAAATCCTGCCGCGTCGCCGAACGACACCGCCTGCTGCGCGCGCATCATCAACGCATCCGAGAAGCCGCGCAGCAGCATCACGAGCCCGAGGATGCAGTACATAATACCGATCTTCTTGTGGTCGATGCTGGTGATCCAGTCCCGCCACAACGTGCCCCAGACGCGGAAGTAGGTGAGCGCGCCGAGGATGACCGCGCCGCCGAGGCCGACGGCGATGAACGTGAAGAAGAGAATCGGCTCGTGATAGGGAATCGCTTCCCAGGTCAGGCGGCCGAAGATCAGCGTGGGCAGGTCGGTGTGGTCGAACATCGGGGTCTCTTATCGGACTGGATCTGACGCGGAGGCGGACAAGAAAAGTCGGCGGCGGGGCGAGCGATCCGGCGAATCAGCGCGCCGTGGACAAGCGGCGCGCGGGGCCCTCGCCCAGCGGGTCGTCGACCGTGCAAAGGGCCGCTCCGACATAACGCGGGCGGGGGGCGGACTTGCCGTCATCCTCGATCGATGCCACCCGGTAGCCGGCCGCCGATCCGAGGCCGCCGGCGTCGATCGCCATCATTCGACTCGCGCACATCTTGGCGGTATCCACGCAGCGGTTGAGGATGGCATCGAAGAGATCCGGCGCGACGCTTGCGAAGCGCCTGACCGGCTCGCGCTGACTCGGCTTCTCGAGCTCAAGGTAGGCCGCTCGGGTCAGCGTGCTGGTGCTCGTTTTGGCCGTCTGGACCCAACGCTCGAAATCAGCGTCGCTCTGGCCATGAAATCGAAAGCGCATGTAGGAAAATCCGGCGCCGCTGTAGTTGGATGAAAAACCGTCGAAATCGCCCGGCTTGTTGATCACCGCGTGCAACGTCGTCTGCATGCCGGGCATGGCATAGATCTGCCCCGCGAGCGCCGGGATGAAAAACGAGTTCATCACGCTCGACGCGGTGATGCGAAAGGTGATCGGCCGATCGACCGGGGCGGCGAGCTCATTGACCGTCGCGATGCCGAGCTCCGGATAGATGAAGAGCCACTTCCAGTCGAGCGCGACCACGTCGACGACCAACGGCTTCGTGCCCGGTGCGATCGACCGGTCCGCGTCGATCCGGCCGAGGCTCCGGTAAGGGTCGAGCGTGTGGGTGCTGATCCAGGTGACGGCGCCGAGCGCGATGATGATGAAGAGCGGCGCAGCCCAGATCACGAGCTCGAGCGCGGTGGAGTGATCCCAGTCCGGCTCGTAGATCGCCTCGGTGTTCGATTGCCGGTACCGCCACGCGAACAGCACCGTCAAGGCGATCACCGGCACGATGATGATCAGCATCAATACCGTCGAGACAACGATCAGATGGCCCTGCTGATCGGCGACATCCCCCGAGGGATTCATCAGCACCGTGCCGCATCCGGCGAGCAAGGCAGACGCCGGCAGGCCGGATGCAAGGGTCAGACGTCGAAGAGCGGGAAGAAGTGACATGCGGACGGCGGATGCGCAGACTTAGTAACAGAGCGACAATTTACCGCCATTCGGGAAATCCAGCGAGTGGACGTTTTGCCCTATGGCAACATCGTCGTAGTGATGAGACTCTACGGTTTCTCGAGCATAAAGTCCGCATCAAGGCCATGACCAGTACCAGCATCGAGCGTCAACCCGTGCCCTCCCTCGGCAACGACATCCGGCGGCTGAATGCGGGGCATTCCGAAATTCATCCCGGTGAGATCGCGATCGGGGTCGTGATCGGTCGTGCATCCGAATATTTCGACTATTTCGTCTACGGTATTGCCTCGGCGCTGGTTTTCCCGTCGGTTTTCTTTCCGTTCGAGAAGGGTCTCGAGGCGACGCTGTATGCGTTCGTGATCTTCTCGTTCGCCTTCATCGCCCGGCCGATCGGCACGGTCGTGTTCATGCTGCTGCAGCAGCGCCTCGGGCGCGAGGCGAAGCTCACGATGGCGCTCTTCCTGCTCGGCATCTCGACAGCCGGGATCGCGTTTTTGCCCGGGTACTCGAGCATGGGCTTCGCCGCGATCGTGCTGTTGTCCGTGCTCCGGGTCGGCCAGGGTATCGCGCTCGGCGGCGCCTGGGACGGGCTGCCGTCGTTATTGGCGCTGAGCGCGCCGAAGCATCGCCGCGGCTGGTATGCGGCGCTCGGACAACTCGGCGCGCCGGTCGGTTTCATGCTCGCCAGCGCCCTGTTCGCCTTCCTCTACGCCAACCTTTCACCTCAGGACTTTCTCGACTGGGGCTGGCGCTACACCTTCTACGTGGCGTTCGCCATCAACGTCGTGGCACTCTTCGCCCGCCTGCGTCTGGTCGCGACACCCGAGTACGCGAGCCTGCTCGATTCGCACGAGCTCGAGCCGTCCAACGTCGTCGAGATGGCGCGCTCGCAGTGGTTCACACTGGTCGTCGGCGCGTTCGCGGCCCTCGCGAGCTATGCGCTCTTCCACCTGGTGACGGTGTTCCCGCTGTCCTGGATCCGGCTCTACACGACCCAGTCGGTCAGTGAATTCCTCGGCGTGCAGGTGATCGGCTCGCTGCTGTTCGCGGTCAGCATCATCGTGTCGGGCTGGATGGCCGACCGGATCGGCCGTCGCAGCACGCTCGGCAGCTTTGCGATCACGATCGGCATGTTCAGTGGATTCGCGCCGACCTTGCTCGATGGCGGCCGGCTCGGCCAGGACGTGTTCATCCTGGTCGGCTTCGTGTTGCTCGGGTTGTCGTACGGCCAGGCCGCCGGGGCGGTGACGTCCAACTTCGAGCCGCGGTTCCGCTACGTCGGCGCGGCGCTGACGTCCGACCTGGCCTGGCTCGTCGGCGCCGCGTTTGCGCCGCTCGTCGCCCTCGGCCTGTCGGCGAACTTCGGTCTCGGGTACGTCAGCGTCTATCTGCTGTCGGGTGCCGCCTGCACGCTCGCCGCGCTCGGCTTGAACCGTGCCCTGGCGATGGGGGATTGAGTTCGCAGGCGGCGGCCCGGGCGGCCGAGTCGGTGGACGCCTCCCTACGCCGCCCGGTGTTCCAGCACGAATGAGAGTTCGTTGGCCAGCAGTCGGGGCAGTCGCGTCTTCCACTGGTGGTGCGATCCGACCCCGGCGACCGTCGTGACCTTCAAGCCGCTGAGCGCTGCGAGTCGCTCGATCGCGTCGACGGAAAAATAGTGCAGATGGTTGCCGTCCCACTCGCGGTCGACCAGCCATCGCTCGAACGGCACGCTCGTCACCGGCAGCTTTCCCGTCAGCAGACGCAACCGGTTCTTGATCGACGTGACGAGCGGCAGGTTGATGAACGCCTGCCCCCGCGGTGAAAGCACGCGTTTGACTTCCTGGAACGCGTGAAAGGGGTCGAAGAGATGTTCGATCACCATCATCGCGATGTAGACGTCGACCGAGCCGTCCTCCAGCGGCAAGCGTTCGTTCGAATTGGCCTGCATGAACTGCACCCCGCCGACCTCCTCGACCATCCCGTCGGCGAACGCGATATCGAGGCCGATCACCCGATCGAACTTGAACTGGCTCGCGAGAAAGCGCAGCGAGCCGCCGTCGGAGCAGCCGATTTCGGCCGCGGTGCCGTAGCGGTGTCCGGCCTTCAGCTCGGTCAGCAGCAGGTGATAGCGCTTGCCAGGGAGAAAGTGGGCGTCTCTCGCCGCGTCCAGCGACGCCTGCGGCGCGACTTGCAGTCCGCCGGCCCCCTCGTAATGACGCTGATAGAAGGCTTTTTCGGAGGAGGAATATGCCATGGGCGGCCCGAGGTGCACAGTGCTGGGTGCCCATTCTAGGAGTGCCCGCAGGGCGCCCAAGCTCCGGCAACCGTGCGCTGCGACACGGTCAGCCATCCGGCGCGACGGCACGCCCGATGCTTAGCGCTTGATCGGCATCGTGAAAAGCATCTCGGAATGCGAGGGCGGGCGCGCCGCGTTCCGCAACAGAATCATGTCGATGAAAAAGAGGTTCGAAGAAACGCAGCGCTTCCGGGCCCGTTCACGTGAGGGCGAAGAATGCTTCTTCGTCGAGCTGACGACTTTCGGGCGATCCGAGGACGCGCCGGCACATGCCTGGGTGCCCGTGAACCGGGTCTTCCGAACGGCCGAGGGCAAGCCGGCGCAGATGCGCCCCGACGGCGCCTTCGTGGTGGTGGCCACCGGAGCCCGCTTCGTGCGGGTTTGATCGGGCACACGACCGCCTGCGGCACAATCCGGCGCGTCGACATCGGAACCTCAGATCGAGCCATGCAGGAAAACGCAAAAATCTACGTCGCCGGGCACCGCGGGATGGTCGGCTCGGCGATCGTTCGCGCGCTGCGTGCCAAGGGCATGACCCGAATCCTCACGCGCACCCGCGCCGAGCTCGATCTGCTTGACCAGCGCGCAGTCAACGAGTTCCTCGCCGCGGAAAAGCCCGATTACGTGTTCGATTGCGCGGCCAAGGTCGGCGGAATCCACGCCAACAACGTCTACCGCGCCGATTTCATCTACGAAAACCTGATGATCGAGGCGAACCTGATTCACGGCGCTCATGCCAACGGGGTGCAGCGTCTGATGTTGCTCGGGTCGAGCTGCATCTACCCGCGTGACTGTCCCCAGCCGATTCGAGAGGATTACCTGCTGACCGGCCCCCTCGAGCCGACCAACGAGCCCTATGCGATCGCGAAGATCGCCGGCATCAAGCTCTGCGAGAGCTACAACCAGCAGTACGGTCGTCAATACGTCTGTGCGATGCCGACCAACCTGTACGGCCCGAACGACAACTACGATCTGCAGACCAGCCATGTGCTGCCGGCGCTGCTGCGCAAGGCGCATGAAGCCCGCGAGCGCGGCGACGCCGAGTACGTGGTCTGGGGCAGCGGGACGCCGCGGCGCGAATTTCTCTATGTGGACGATCTGGCCGACGCGTGCGTGCACCTGATGGAGCGCGATTACGACGGGCCGCTGGTCAACATCGGTACCGGGGAGGACGTCACGATCCGGGAACTTGCGGAAATCGTGATGCATGTGGTCGGTTTCGAAGGCCGCATCGTCTTCGACAGCAGCAAGCCGGACGGCACACCGCGTAAGCTGCTGGACGTCAGCCGCCTCGCGGCGCTCGGCTGGCAAGCCCGCACCTCCCTGCGCGACGGTGTGCGAATGGCGTACGAGAGTGCGTCGTTCCATGCGACAGCTTCCCTTCAACGATCTTCCTGACCCCGCATGGACCCAAAAAAGAAAGTCGCTCTCATCACCGGCGTGACGGGCCAGGATGGCGCCTACCTGGCCGAGTTCCTGCTCGGCAAGGGCTACATCGTGCACGGCATCAAACGCCGCAGCAGCCTCTTCAATACCGACCGGATCGACCACCTCTATCAGGACCCGCACGTCCCCGACCGGGCGTTCATCCTGCACCACGGCGACCTGACGGATTCGACGAGCCTCGTGCGCATCATCCAGAAGGTGCAGCCGGACGAGCTCTACAACCTGGCGGCGCAGAGCCACGTGGCGGTGAGTTTCGAGGAGCCCGAGTACACGGCCAACGCCGACGGGATCGGCGCGTTGCGGCTGCTGGAGGCGATCCGCATCCTCGGCCTCGAGAAGAAGACCCGCTTCTATCAGGCAAGCACGTCGGAGTTGTACGGTCTCGTCCAGGAGATCCCCCAGAAGGAGACGACGCCTTTCTATCCGCGAAGCCCGTACGCGGTCGCCAAGCTCTATGCCTACTGGATCACGGTGAACTACCGTGAAGCCTACGGCCTCTACGCCTGCAACGGGATTCTCTTCAACCACGAAAGCCCGATCCGGGGCGAGACCTTCGTGACGCGCAAGATCACCCGCGCGGTCGCCCGCATCGCCCTCGGACTGCAGGACTGCCTCTACCTCGGCAACATGAGCGCTTTGCGCGACTGGGGCCATGCACGCGACTATGTCGAGATGCAATGGCTGATGTTGCAGCAGGAAACAGCCGAGGATTTCGTGATCGCCACCGGCGTACAGTTCAGCGTTCGGCAGTTCGTCGAGCGGGCGGCGGCTGAACTCGGCATCGTGCTGGCCTTCGAGGGCGAAGAAGAGGCGGAGCTGGCCCGCGTGGTGCGCGTCGATCCCATCGGCGGCGAGATGAAAGCGCGGTGCCGGCCTGGCGACGTGATCGTCCGAGTCGATCCGACCCACTACCGCCCCACGGAAGTCCAGACGCTGCTCGGGGATGCCTCAAAGGCGCGCGACAAGCTCGGCTGGACGCCGAACACCTCGTTCGCGGCACTCGTCAAAGAGATGATAGAGGCCGACTACACCGTCGCTCGCCGCGACAGCATGGTGCGCCACGCGGGCTTCCGGTCATACGACCACCGTGAATGACAGCGCGCCGCCGGCGCCG
>CAZZWY010000123.1:0-9395 GCA_964657785.1 uncultured Acetobacteraceae bacterium | reverse complement strand
ATCTCAATGTTTTCAATCACTTGACGAGGTGGGGCACTATGAACAAGCCACTGCCCAAGGATGGATCAGGTTCTCACAGTGGTTGTTATCGATCGCCACCTCGCCGTCCGCGAGGAAGCGGCCGTGCGCCTTCCAGCGGTTGAGGCTGTAGTCGAGTGCCGCGGCGGCGCCCCCGCCGTCGGGCACCTTGCGCCGCTCCACGACCATCCACGCGTGCAGCGCGTCCCAGAGCGGCCGGCTGCGTGCCTTGCGCGCTGCCAGGCGCGCCTCAGGTGCGAGCGTCGCGATCTCCCGCTCGATACGGTAGAGCTCGGCGATGCGCTGCAGCGCCGGCGCGGCCACGGCGCTCGTGCTCGACTTCAGCAGCTCGTCGAACCGGCGCCGCGCATGCGCGAGGCACCCCGCCTCGATCCGGTCCGCGAGCTTGAAGACGACGTCGTAGGCGCCGTAGTCGTCGCAGATGAGCGTGCCGCTCCACTTGCCAAGGAACGCGACCGGGTGCCGCGCCGCGCGGCTGATGCAGAAGTCATAGACGACGCCCGGCACCGGGTCGAAGGCGCCCCGCGCGTAGGCCCACACGTAGGCCTTCTTCGTCTTGCCAGCGCCCGGGTCCAGCAGCCGCACCGGCGTCTCGTCGGCGTGCAGCACGCGTGCGCCGAGGATGAAGCTGCGGTGCGCATCGAAGAGCGGTGCGAGCGCGGCGCCGCCCGCGCCGCTCCAACTCGCGAGCGTCGAGCGCGGCGTCACCACGCCCGAGCGCGCGTTGATCTGCTCCAACCGGTAGTACGGCAGGTGGTCTACAAAGTGGCCGATCATCGTGTGGGCCACGAGGCCCGCGGTCGGCAGCCCCTTGTCGACGATCTGCGGGTCGACCGGCTTCTGCACCAGCCGAGCGTCACCCTGGCCCGCGCAGCACCGGCAGGTCCACTTGCCGCGGATGTGCCGATGCACGAAGAACTCGGCCGGGATCACGTCGAGCCGCTCGCTCACGTCCTCGCCAACGCGCGCCATCGGCCGGCCGCAACCCTCGTTGCCGCAGTTCGTGTCCTCGGGCTCGTGGTGGTGGTCCACACGGCGCAGGTGATCGGGCAGGGGCTTCCTTCGCGGCTGCGTCTTCGGCTTCGTCGAGGACGCCGGGGCGTCGGCGCCTTGGGGCCTGCTCTCGCCCTGCAGCGCCGCGAGCTGCGCGGCAAGGTCCGCCTCGTCCTCGGCGGCGGTGGTCTCGAACATCTGCCGCTGCTCGGCGTTCATCCGCTCGGTGCGAGCGCCAAACTTCCAGGCCTTCAGCCGCGCCAGCTCGAAGGTGATCTTCTCGAGCCGGGCGTTCTTGAAGCGGATGGTCTGCGCGTCGCGCTCGGCCTGCTCGCCTCGCAGCTTCAGCTCGGAGAGCATCCGCACGGCGAGCTCGGCGATGGCGCTCGGGTCGAGACCGGAGAGGTCTTCGGCGCGGAGCGTGGAGAGGTCGACCATGAGCGCCCATTGTGTTGGCACCGCCGGCGCCCGGCATCGGCACATCCTCGAATTGCTCGAGGACGCAGTCCTCATCTGCTCACGGCATCACACGTAGGCGATGCGCTGCATCTCCTGGAGCCGCGCCCACGGCAGGCCGACGACGAGCGCGTCGAACTGCGCCCGCGTCAGCGCGAGGCTTCGCTCGGCCGTCCGCGCCGACCAGAGGAAGCGGCCCTCGTGTAGGTGGCGACCGGCGCACCAGACGCCGAAACCGTCGGTGACGAGCAGCTTGATCCGCGTGCCCCGGACGTTGACGAAAAGGTATCCGTGGTACGCCCGTGCCGCCCCGAACACGGCCACGACCTGGGCAAGAAGACGCGCCGGGCCGGCACGCATGTCCATGGGCTCGGTCGCGAGCCACATGGCATCGATGCGGATCATCGCAGCAGCTCGCGCATCCAGGCGGCGCACTCGGCAGCCGCCGTCGTCGGCCAGATCACGTTGACGGCGGTCGCGCCGCGGCGCAGCTCGACCCGGATCTCCGCCGCAACGGGACTCGAAGGCATCGGCACCTCGACAAACGGCGGCGGCAGAGCCAGCGCCGGCGTCGCGGCATCGGATGCCACACGAGCCCGCTGAAAGGGTTGCCGACCGTCGCCGCCCGTCGCACCCATCATCCAGCGCCGCGCCAGGTTGGCGTTGACACCGTGCGCCATCGAAACCGCCGCGATGGAGACGCCCGGCTGGCTGCAAGCGGCAACCACCTGCGCCTTGAACTCGTCGCTGTGCTTGCGACGACGACGCCCACCTACGACAACCGGTTCGGAGAAAGTGTCCACGTGTCCACGTAGAAAGTGAACCGACCCCCAAAGGTTGGACACTTTTCAGTTCATACGGGCGCGGCGGCTGCCTGCATCCTGTACTCGACGGGGCTCAGTCCTCCCAGCCCCAACTTGATCCGATCCATGTTGTAGTAGTGGATGTAGTCGTGAAGCGCCTCCTTCAAGTCATGGACGCTCTCGTATTCATTGAGGTAGTACAGCTCGCATTTCAGCGTACCGAAGAAGCTTTCCATCGCGGCATTGTCGAGACAGTTCCCCTTGCGGGACATGCTCTGCACGAGCCCTGATGACTGCAAGCGCCGTCTGAACGCTGGCATGCGGTACTGCCACCCCTGATCGGATTGCAGCATTGGGCGCTCGCTCGCCTCGAGTCGGCTGAACGCCTTGGTGAGCATGCTCTCAATCATCTTCGGAACAGGCTGCTCGGCGATCTCGTACGAGACGATCTCGCGGTTGTACAGGTCCATGATCGGGGAAAGGTACAGCTTCCGGCTCTCGACTTTGAACTCCGTCACATCGGTCACCCACCGTTCGTTGGGGCGCTCAGCGCTGAAGTCGCGCGCCAACCAGTTGGGCGCGGTCTCTGACGGCGCTCCCTGGAACGCTCGATATCGCTTGGGTCTAACCGTCGATTTCAGCTGCATCGCGACCATCAGCTTTTGGACCTTCTTGTGGTTGGCAACAACCCCTTGTCGCCTTAGCTCGGCACTGACTCGGCGATAGCCGTACCGGCCCTTGTGCCGCTTAAAGATTGCACGGATGCTCGTCTTCAGATCGACGTCCCTGTCCTCCGTATTCTGGAGTTGACCCGATTTCGCGGACACCTATCCTCAAGGAACAAGGAGTCCCGAGATGCCCAAGACCAAGCCGCCGTATCCGGCGGAATTTCGTCGCCAGATGGTTGAGCTGGCGATGGCAGGCCGCACGCCGGCCGAGCTATCGCGCGAGTTCGACTGCAGCGCGCAGACCATCATCAACTGGGTGGCGCGAGCCGCCGCTGACAGCGGCAAGCCGTTGCCTGGCAAGGACATGTTGAGCACGGCCGAGCGCGAGGAGCTCACGCGCTTGCGCAGGCAGGTGCGTCAGCTGCAGATGGAGCGCGACATCCTGGGAAAGGCTACGGCCTGGTTTGCCGGACGAGCCGACAAGACGTTCACGCCGTCTTCGAACTCATGAAGGCGAACCAGGCCAGCTTCCCGGTGCGCACGATGTGCCGGGCGCTCAACGTTGCCCCAAGCGGCTACTACGCCTGGAGCGATCGGGCGCCGTCGGCCCGCGCGACCCTCAACGCCGCGCTCACCGAGCGCATCCGCACGGTTCACGCCGAATCGGACGCGACCTACGGCATGCCGCGCGTACGCGCCGAGCTGCGCGACCAAGGCCTGGCCGTCGGCCGGCTGATGCGCCAGCACGGCATACGCGGCGTCAGCCGACGCCGCGCCCGGTGCGTGACGACCACGCGCGACAAGCGCCAGCGCCCGGCGCCGGACCTCGTCGAGCGCAAGTTCGCCGCCGACAGCCCGAACCAGCTCTGGGTGGCCGACATGACCTACGTGCCGACGTGGGCGGGGTTCATCTACCTCGCCGTGGTGCTCGACGTGTGGAGCCGCAGGATCGTTGGCTGGGCCATCGGCGAGCAGATGACGACCGAGCTCGTGCTCACGGCGTTGAACATGGCGCTTCAGCAGCGAAAGCCCGCGGGCGTCATCCACCACAGCGACCAAGGCTCCCAGTACACCAGCATCGCCTTCGGTGACCGCTGCCGCAAGATGGGCGTCCGCCCGTCGATGGGCACCGTGGGCGATGCCTACGACAACGCGATGGCAGAGAGCTTCTTCGCCACGCTCGAGTGCGAGCTGATTGATCGGCGGAGCTGGAAAACGAAGACCGAGGCGCGGCTCGCGCTCTTCACCTACATCGAGGGTTGGTACAACCCACGACGCCGCCACAGCGCCATCGGGCAGATGTCGCCGGCAAAGTTCGAGGCGACCCATATCCAAGAGCGCCGCACACCAACACCGTGCCGTGAACACGGGTTACCCACCGTCGGCGTCTGCGTGGCGGGCGCCACGCCGCCGGTGGATAACCCTGCACCGGCGCTCATCGAACCGGCTTGAAATCAAGCCGTAACCCGTCCGCGAGATGGGGGCAAGTCCATTCAGCGCCTTTTGCTGGTAGTAGAAAGTGCTTCGCGGAAGCTCGGCAAGCCGCAACAGGCCGGACAGTGGGAAGTGCTGCCTCAGCTCGAGCACGATCAGCGTTCTCTCTTGAGCGCTGAGGTCGACCTGGCTCGAACCAAGGCATGCGCTTTTTTTAGGTAGGCGTTCTCCATGCGAAGCTGCTTGAGATCGCGCAAAAGGTCCTCGCGACTGCGCTGGTCATCACCAGGCATCGCTGCGTCGACACGTCCGATGGGTCTCTTGTTCATTTCAGATTGAATCTTTTTCCAGCCAGGCCGCAGCGCCTCTGGACCGTGGTTGGCATACAGCCGGCTCCATTCTGCAACCTGATCGAGCCTTCGAATGTCGAAGAGCGCAGATGCCTGTCTGGACGAGAGACCATCGTCGTTCATCCGACGGAGGACCGTCATCTTGAACTCGAAGTCATAGCTGCTTCGCTTTTTTCTCGAGACGCCAGCCAGGCCGCGAGCGCGGAACTGGGCGACCCATACTCTCAAGGAATCAAAGCTCACCCCTTGAGCTTCAGCTGTCGCGAGCAGACCTGCGCGGCCCGTCTCATACGCCATCACAGCGTCGGCCTTCTGCTTCTCCGTGTACTTGGTCATCCGACCTCCAGATTTCGTCCAGATTCCGGGGGTCAGTTCAAAAGTTAAGTGGACTCGAGACTCCTACGCGACCACGAGCCAATCAAGGTGGCGTGGCCAGTCGCTTACATCCATGCGACAACGCAAGAAGGTGGAGATGCTCTTTGCCCACCTTAAACGGATTCTGAAGCTCGACCGACTGCGGCTGCGTGGGCTCAGTGGCGCTCACGACGAGTTCCTGCTCGCGGCCACAGCGCAGAACCTACGACGCATGAGCAAATGGCTGGTGCCGAGGTCTCAAGAAGCCTTGGCCTAAGGGGCCGCCGCAGCCCGGATCGATGATCCGGCTCGATCGCCGAACGGCGATCGCGTCTCGATCACCAACATGCTGGTCGAGCGCCTGGCGCCCCAGTCCGCGACCGACTTTTTCAACGAAATCGCTGCATACCGGTCGAATGGATCGGCCGCCGATCGCTGATGCCAGAGACTCACCTCAAATCCCGACTTCCCGTCGCCAACCTCCCCAGCATCGGCGTCAAGTCTTCCAGCCTCCCCGCATTTGGGTTCCTCACCTCCCCCTCCCCCTCCCGCTGCCAAGTGCCGTACACCGCCAGCAGCCTTGAGTTCAGCATCTCCAGCCGCTTCAGGTGGCGCAGCGACTTTCAGCAGATCACCTGGACGACCCCGGTTTCGTCCTCAAGCGAGATGAACACCGTGCCGTTGCCCGTCTTCGGCTGCTGCCGCAAGGTGACGATGTCGCAGTACCGCACCAGCCGCCCGTTCGGTGCCTCGTTCAGTTGCGCGGCCGTCGGCATTCTTCGTTCAGCCAGCTTCGGCCGCAGCAGGGCAGCAGGAAGCTGTAGCCAAACTGCGACAGTCATGTCAGTCTCATGTCGAAGTTGACGATCCAGCTATCGTTATCGGGTACCGCACTCTAATGTGGGTGGCGGTACCCCGCGCTCGACGAAGCGCGCCATAGCCGGCGCGGCCACCCTCGGCCAGTTAGAGTAAAGGGTTCCGCCGGGAGTGCTTTCATGAGCTTCGAGCTTGTCATCATCCTAATCATCGGAGCCGCCGTTCCCGTTGGAGCATTGGCCTCTGCGATCGTCAGGACACGCAGGTTCAGGCGCAAAGCGGAGAAGCACCTGCACGGACTTTGACCGAATTGGTGACCCATGAAGCCAAAGGCGCTGCAGGCGAAGCGCCGCACGCTCGTAGAGTGGTGGAGAAGTCCCGGGCGTTCGCCAGCTACAAACCGCTGAGACCAAGCCGTATCGCGACGGACCTGCGGGGCTGTTCCAACCAGAGCGGGCGGTGGGCCTTTGCAACGAGCCCGTTTGTCCTGCGACAGCGCATGGAGATGGCGCCTGCAAGTCAAGCGATCCGACGACCGTGCCCTGAATGACCTTCGCAATAATTGTTCAGGCTCGCGTGTTCATCCATTTTTGAATGGTTTGCTAAAGCAGCACCACTTTCTTCACTTCGAATCGATGTTTCGGCTGTCCTGCTCTGATGATCTCGTCGATCGAGACCACCGTGGCCATTACGGCCTCACCAAGTAGGCCACGGATGCTCTTGCATGCAACCGACGGATCGAGCTCACACTCGAAATGGCGCCTCTTTCCGTGCTGTTCAAACTGCGTTTCAGTCGGGTCCAGGACGCTGCCGTTTACTCTCACTCGTCGGGCACTGACGTCGATGGCAAACATCTCACCCTGCACCAGCATTTCCGAACGACCTGTCTCGTGAGGCGGCACCCCTCGCACGATGAGCGGTAGGGCATCCGCCCCCGGTCGCCTGATCTGCGCGGGAAGATCGCGAAACGCCGCGATCGCCATCGGACGCCATCTGTCGGATAGACCTTCGCGATTTCCCAGCCATTTGCAGGATGCAGCCGGCGTCGGCGTGGGAAGGTCGCGTTGTCCATGCGCTTCAATTTCGTCGGCAAGCGTCTCGAGCGCATCGCACAACGCCTGACCAACGCGCGTGACGACCTTCGCACCGGGTTCCCGGCCTGCCGATGTCCGGACGAACACTGCCACCCCGGCAAATGACGGATCGACTGGTTCGAGTCCGCAGACCTCATACTCCAGATCCGAAATCTTTTCCGCGGCGGTGAGCACCGCCGTCAGCCCACGGAGCAGGTCCGCCAGGACCGGTAAGGCCATCGACGTCGAGCGGACGTCGAAGACGACTTCACCATCCGGTCTCCGACCGGCCTCACGTCGATGGTGTACCTCGATCGCCACGACCCAGCCCGGTGACGCCACCAGGCGCTCATAGTCGGATTGATTCTTTCCCATATAGGCACCCTTGTCTGCGTGCCATACGATTCGTTGCTGGCACTCGAGACAAAGCGTACGAATCAAACTCCCCGATGTGCACCACCGATTTACAGGGGCAGGGGCGGGACCTGGCGCAGCCAGATCGAGAGAACGTGAAATAGTCGATGAAGCGCCGCCATCGACGAAATCGGTCCTCCCTTGTTGCGTCGGACCTGGATGCCCAGACGACCCCGCCCCGTCGCGTGGTGCTGGGTCCGGGCATGGGCAAGCCAACTCGCCTGGCGGATCTGTGTCGGCATGCCGTCGCAAGCCCGGGGACTCAATTCCTTGCCCTCCGCCGTCGTGATCAAGATGTCGACGTCATCGACTTCAACGACAGTCAACCAGCCCACGAAAAGCCACAGTTCCTCCTCGGAGCGGACCAGCAGCGGCGTACTCGCCGTCCGGAAGCGCTCCTGCCAGAGCGTGCACACCTGAAGCGTCAGGCTCCGAAAACCGGGGTCCGTTGCCAGGCGTCCGTTGATCTCTTGCAGCGTGGGCCGGATCCGGTTCGTCTCGTGCGCGTCCCGCGTCCCGGTGCGGCGATGGCGGACTGCGGTGGTGGCTTCGGTCGCGGTCCAGCGTGCACCGTCGACGTCGTAGCCCGTAAATCTTCGGACGCTCAGATCGGTCTGCAGGATATCCACCACGTCTTTGACGTCGTACATGACGGCACGCGCAATGCCATCCATGCGACCGCTGCGAAACGCCACATCGAGGACGCGATCGATGGTCCGGGGGCTCGGACGCTGCTCTCCCCGGAGTTCGCGCGGTGCCAGGGTTGCAGTCTCGCGGCGCCGCGCGGCCAGCGAAATCCGCTCGATTCGGTCGTCCGCAATGCGTTTGATCGAGCGGTGGTCGAGCACGTTCTTCGCGCCCCGGTCCTGCTTCGCGATGCCGAGCCAGTAGGCTTCCTCGAACCCCGCAAGTTTTACCGGCGAGCGGTCGTGGACTGGTGCAACGCTGCACGCTGCGAGCAGGTCGATCAAATGGACATACCACCGCAGCGTCGTTCCCGGCGAAGCGTGTCCCATGACCCCGGCAAGCGCCCACAGCGCCCGTCCATCCGTCCCGGGCCGTCCCAGCAGCACCTGCTGGACGTGCGCCGCGTCCGTGTCGCCGACGATCCGGTCGAAGATCTCCCGCGCAGCGGGTGTCGGGAGCGCGACCGAACTGAGCAGCAGGGTCATGCGAGTTGCGTAGGAGTGACGCAGATGGTGCAGGCGGATCCTCGGATTGCCAGTGGTCGCCCGCAGGGCCTCGACGATCCGAAGCGATGTGCGCCTGCGGTCTAACAGACGTCTTGGCGCGCCGAGATCGTTGAAGAGTGACGCGAGCCGGTCGCTCGACGCCTGTTCCTCCGCGTGGGACGCCCAATCCTGCAGCAACCGGTCCTCCGCATCGTCGAGTGGCTCGAGCAGAGGCACCTGCCGGATGCCGGCGTCGGACTTGATCCGCCGGTGTTCGTTGTTGCGGACCAGAACGATCCAGGCGGATGGATCGTCGGGCCGGTGAATCAGGTCGGACCGCCTCAACGCGGAGGCCTCGCTGGCGCGCAGCCCGAAGCGGAAGTGCAACAACAACAGGACTGCCTGCGCGCTGCGCTCGCGCAGATCCGCCGTGGGATCCGACATCAGCAGATCAAAGGCCTGCCGATACTGGGCCGGTGTGACGAGAGCGGCGTCCGGGGCGAAGGCGTCCGGCACGTTCTCGGGCATGACATCGCCCCAGTCCACCTCGACGACCCCGTGCTTGTCGACCAGAAAGGCGTGGAACTCGCGCAACCGTCCCACGACCATGTCGATGCCGCGGGGCGCCACCGCCTCCATCATCTGCGCGTAGGTCTCGGAGAGGATGTCTTCGCTCGCCTCATCGAGCCGCAAATCGAAGGCATGGTCGCGGATCAACAGTGCGAGCGCGAAATAGTACCGGGCGCAGGTCGACTGGCGCAGCTTCGTATCGAGCAGCGCGACGAGCCATTGGACCAGGGCCCGGCACAGATCCGGCGCTTCC
>CAZZWY010000122.1:0-9406 GCA_964657785.1 uncultured Acetobacteraceae bacterium | reverse complement strand
CGAGTGCGACGGCTTCCCCGCGCTGTCGTCGCCGACGGCGAAACGGTCCCGCGTGGTGACGTAGAAGCTGGCTCCGAAGCGGCCGACCGGATGGTAGTCCTGCAGGCGCACGCGCCAGCTTTCGGTGTCGACCAGGCCGTCACGCGCATGCATCCATTGCAGGCGCCCGATGAAGATTTGCCGGCTCGCGGTCTCGAGGGTTTCCCACAACGTGCACTCGAACGCCACCGGGGCCTCGGCGATGCGAGGGGGCGCGACGGTGCGCGACGGCACCGGGTGCAGGCCGACATGGTCGAGCTCGCTGTGCGCCGGCGGCAGCGTCTCGCCGCAACGGTGCATCTGCGCCGTGATCGCTTCGTCGACCAGGTGCACCACGAATTCCCGCTCGCGCGAGATGTTCGCCGCGGTGTCCTTCTGCCGGCCCTGCTCGAGGCGGTTGATGCTGAGCATGACGATGGGCGGGTCCTCGCCCAGCATGTTGAACATGCTGAAAGGCGCCGCGTTGACCACGCCGCCCGGGCTCAGGGTCGTGACGAGCGCGATCGGCCTCGGCACGATCAGGCTCGCCATGAGCTTGTAGCGCTGATAGGCGGTGAGCTCGTTGAAGTCGACTTCCATGGGGGTTAGACGCTGCCTGCCACGCCCTCGATGAGGAAGTCCATTCGGTCGAGGAACGGGTCGTAGTTGCCGTAGGCCTTGTCGATGCCGGGCTTGCCGTTGTTCGCCTTCACCGGGCCGGACCAGATGGGCTTGCCCGCCTTGAGGTCCGCGACCGCCGCGAGGGTCGCCGCGCGCGCCTTCTCGTTGGCGCCGGCGCCGAAGGGCGTGCTGAGCACCATGTCCCTGTCGTAGCCGCCGAAGAACTGGTTCGGCAGCTTCTCGCCCTTCGCGATCGAGGCCGCGAACGATTTGTAGACCGTCTCCCACTTGTTCTCGGCGCCGGTGATGAAGCCCCGGGGCGCGAGCCGTGCCTGCGAGGTGTTGTGCCCGAGGGTCTTCACGCCTCGTCGATCGGCGGTCTCGATCACGATCTTCGGGCTGTCGACGTGACAGGCGATCACGTCGCAGCCGGCGGCGATCAGGGCGTTGGTCGCCTCGGCCTCGCGCACCGGCATCGACCATTCGCCGGTGATGATCAGCTGCACGGTGGCGCTCGGATTGACCTTGCGCACGCCTTGGGTGAAGGAGTTGATGTTGCGCAGCACGATGGCGATCGGCTTGGCGGCGACGAAACCGATTCTGTTCGTGGTCGTCGACAGGCCGGCGGCGATGCCGTTCACGTAGTGGGCCTGGTCGAGGTAGCAGAAGTAGCCGCCCAGGTTCGCCGGGTGCTTGTCGGCGCTCCACAGCGACGTCGGGTGGCGAAACTGCACCTGCGGGTATTTGCGCGCCGCGTCGATCATGAAGGGGTCGAAGTAGCCGAACGAGGTGCCGAAAATCAGCGCGGCGCCGTCGACCTGGACCATGCCGTCGAGCGTCTTTTTCACGGCCGTGGTTTCCGGCACGTTCTCTTCCTCGAGCACCTTGACGCCGGGCACGGTCGCGAGCGCCTTCGCGGCCACGGCATGGGCCTGGTTCCAGCCGTAGTCGTCGCGCGGGCCGACGTAGATGATGCCGACGTTCACGTTGGCCGCGAGCGCCGGACGAACGCCCGTGGCCAGCGCGGCCGCGCCGGCGGCCTGGGCCAGAAAGCTGCGACGTGTGGGGAGGTGAGTACCGTTCATGGAAGACCTTTGACAGCGGGGGTGGGCGATGCGGGAGGGGGCGCCTCGACGGTCGGCGCGCCGTTGGGACTGGTCACGAAACGCTGCTCCCACCAGGAGAAGAAGAGATCGCGCAGCACCGCTCCACGGTCGCCGCCATAGAGCGAGGCATGCGCATAGGCATCGAGCGCGGCGAGTTCCTGGTCGTCGAGCTCGACTGCGACCTCCTCGACGTGGAGCGGCGTGCCGAGGAAGAGCGGCTGATAGCCAGAATCCCTGCGCAGTGCCCGGTCGGCCTTGATCGTGGCGTTGCGAAAGTCTGCCGGCGTTCGCTGGCTGGCCAGGGTCGGAGTGGGTGGGACGCGCGCGAGGTCCGCTTCCGAGGCGCGGAGCAACTGCACTTTGACCGGCTTCAGGAAGAAGTTGCTCGTGCGCATCACGTCTGCGCCGCAGACGTTCGGCACGGCCAGGGTATCGAAGAGCGCGAGCAGTTCGACGTGGTCGCCTGGCCGGCTGTCCTGCCGCGAAATCAGCACCTCGCCGCCCGCTTGCACCTCCGTGAACATGAACAGGTTGAAGCTGTCGTGCACGTCGTCGGGGGTCAGACCGTATTCACGTTGCGCCTCGGCCTGGATGTCGTGGCAATTGGTGTGGGTGTGGAATCCGTAGGTGCTCTCGTAGACATAGGCACTGCAACGCGGGAACAGCACGTCGTTGCGGCCGACCGTATCGGCCAGGATGTAAAACATGGCGCGCTCGCGCGGCGGCGCCGTCCAGAGGAAGGCCCCGGCGGAGGGATTGAAGCCGTGCACCGTGCGCGTGCGGCCGCAGTGCATGTACTCCTTGTAGTCGTGCAGGTTGAAGGCGTTGAAATCGACACACTGGCCGCCCTGAATCTGCTCGATGCGGAGCACATGTCCTGCGGGCACTTCGATGGCCTTGCCGGTTCCCGGCGCCAGCACCCACTCGTCGACGAGCCGGCGTTCGCTCATCACGGCGCCTCGCCAGGAGGCCCGGGAAGCCGCTTTGCGGCGGCGGCTCGCTGGCGCGAAAGCTCGTCGTGCAGGGCCAGTTTCAGCAAGTCGGCGCGGCTGCCGGCGATGCCCCGGGCGAGCGTGCGATCGAGCAACTCCAGCTGCTGTCGGTTCAACGGGACACTGAGTTGGTGCATTTGGTATACCTGAACGTTGTATCCAGTATTCTAAAGGAGAGATAAGCAAATGCTGTGCCGAAAAAATTGGAATACAGTCGTTCGATGGACATGCCCTCGGCAACGGCCAAGGCGTACGAGACGCTGCGGCGCGCGATCATCGAACACGCCATCGCCCCTGGCACGCGGCTGCCGGAAGACGAGCTCGCGGCGCAGCTCGGCGTCAGCCGCACCCCCATCCGTGCGGTCCTGGCGCGGCTGCAAAACGAGGGGCTGGTACACGCCGGGCCCCGCCGGACCGCCACGGTGGCGGCGCCGAGCCTGGCCGAGGCGCGCAAAGTGTTCGAGGTGCGCCGGACCCTGGAGCGCGAGGCGGTCCGGCTGGTCTCCCAGCGCTGGACGCCGGCCTGCGGCCACCGACTCGAAGCCATCGTGAAACAGGAGGAGGCGGCGCGCAAGACGAAAGACTCGGCGGCGTCGATTCGGCTGGCGGGCGACTTCCACCTCGCCCTCGCCGACATCGCCGACAACTTCCTGCTGCTTCGCTACCTGACCGAGACGGTGTCCCGCTGCTCGGTCATCCTGGCGGTCCACTCGCGCCCGCATTCGGACGACTGCGCGATCAGCGAGCATCGCGACATCATCGACAAGCTGACGTCGGGGTCGACCGGCGAAGCGGTCGATGCGATGGCCGCGCACATCGATGCGATCGTCTCCCGGGCTTCGCTCGACCTGGGCGAGCGCCGGCCGGCGCCGCTCGCCGAAGTGCTCGTCCGCTATGCCGCCGAGCTCGAACTGAAGCCCGAACAGAAAGCGTCCGCGCAGACGGCGTCCGAAAAGAGGGCGCCCGCCCGCAAGCGCCGGCGAGTTTGAGCGCGATGGTTTGCCGGCCTCGCCGGAAGAGCGACGACCGCCCGCCGCCGCACCCGCGCCCTCAGACCGGCACCGTCGTCGGGTCGTGGTCGAACAACGAGCGCTGTGCGACCGGTGCCTCGGCGCCGCGGTAGTCGTCCGGATCTCTCGACTGCAGAGCCTCTCCCTGGCGCTGCGAGGCGAGCGCGACCTCCCGCGTGCGCGGCAGGCGGGCCGCCTCGTAGCGTTCGAACGCGGCGAGCGGCGCCGGCGCGGCCGCGAAGGCCCGGCCGAGCACGACGGCGTCTTCGATCGCCATGGCGGCGCCGAGGCCGAGGAAGGGCAGCATCGGATGCGCGGCATCGCCGAGCAACGCGACGCGGCCGGCATGCCAGGTCGGCAGCGGCGGGCGCACGCCGAGCGCCCATTTGGCAAGCCGCCCGGTGCCGGCGAGCGCCATCACGCCGCGCACGTCGGGATGCCAGTCGGTGAACATCGCGACGAGTTCGTCCGGATCGCCGGGTGTCGACCAGCCCTCGCCTTCCCAACCCGGCGTGCGCACGATCGCGACGCAGTTGAGCAGGCGCCCGCCGCGCAGCAGGTAGCGGTTGAAGACGCGGTCCGGGCCGAAAAAGACGGTGCCGGGGCCGGTGCTCAGGAACGGTTTGGCGAGCGCGCCGTCGATCAGGAAGCGCCACGCGACCTGTCCGGTGAAGGTCGGTTTCGCGGCGCCCCAGAGGATGGCTCGCACGGCCGAGTTGAGGCCGTCGGCGCCGATCAGGAAGTCGCCCTCGGCGGCCTGGCCGTTGGCGAAGGTGGCGGCGACGCTGCCTGCGTCCTGCGTCAGCGCGGTCACCGAATGGCCGAGTTGCAGCGCCCCGGGGCAGCGCGCATGAAGCGCTTCGGCGAGCACCGACTGCAGGTCGGCACGGAAGATGTGCCGGCTGACGAAGGGCGGTTCGGGCGCGTCGGTCGGCGGGGTTTCGAACTCGCCGCCGAGCAAGCGGGCAGTCTGGTAGTGGACGAACGGCATGCGGGCGCTGACCTGCGACACCCGCTTGACGGCATCGAGCACGCCGAGCGCATCGAGCGCCCGCAGCGCACCGCCGCTGAGCGTGAGGCCGGCGCCGAGCTCGCGCAATTCACTCGCCTGCTCGAAGACGCGCACCGCGATCCCCTGCCGGTCGAGCGCGAGCGCCGCCGCGAGGCCGCCCATGCCGCCGCCGATGACGAGTGCGCGGGCACTCACCGCTTCGGCCCGATGTTGATCGTCACCGCCTTGGTCTTCAGATACGGCTCCAGGCCTTCGCGTCCGAACTCGCGGCCCCAGCCCGACTGGCGGTTGCCGCCGAACGGCGTCTCGGCGCTGACGGCGGCGTGCACGTTGATGCCGACCTGACCGGCGTCGATCCGGCGCGCGATGCGCAACGCCCGCGACACGTCCTGCGTCCACACCGACGCCGAGAGCGCGTACTCGGTGCCGTTGACGGCCTGCATCAGTTCGTCCTCGTCGGTGAACCGCAGCACCGAGAGCACCGGGCCGAAGATCTCTTCTCGCGCGATGCGCATCCGCGGCGTGACCTCGGCGAACACCACGGGGCGCAGGAAGTGGCCGCGGTCGGGCACCGCGGCGCTGCCGGTCGCCTGCCGGGCGCCTTCTTCGTGCGCCGAGCGGATGAACGCCTCGACCCGCCCCTTCTGACGCGCCGAGATCAGCGGCCCGAGCACGCTGCCCTCGGTCATGCCGTCGCCGACGATGAGGCCGTCGGCATGCCGGGAGACGCCCTCGAGCACCGCCTCGTACACGTCGGCATGCACGAAGAGCCGCGTCCCCGCCATGCATGCCTGCCCGGTCGACAGAAAGCACGCCATGCTCGCCGCCGGGGCCAGGGCGTCGAGGTCGGCGTCGGGGAAGACGATCACCGGCGACTTGCCGCCGAGCTCCAGAGAGACGCGCTTCAAGTTGCCGGTAGCGGCGGCGACGATGCGTTTGCCGACCGCAGTCGACCCGGTGAAGCTGATCTTGTCGATGCCCGGGTGTTCGGCGAGTGCCGCGCCGGTCTCTTCGCCTTCGCCGTGCAACAGGTTGAAGGTCCCGGGCGGGCCGCCGGCTTCCAGCCACAGCGCGGCGAAGAGACCGCCGACGAGGGGGGCGAGTTCGGCCGTCTTCAAGACCACCGTGCAGCCCGCCGCGAGCGCCGGCGCGAGCTTGAGCGCGAGCATGCCGGGGGGCGCGTTCCACGGCACGATCGCGCCGACCACGCCGATCGGCTCGCGCAGCGTGGCGGTCAGGAAGTCGAGGTGGGATCGGCTGCCGACGGCGGGATCGAAGGTCTCGCCGGCGATCTTGTTGGCCCAGCCGGCGTAGTAGCGGACGAGCTCCGCCGCGAGGAGCTTGACGACCTGCAGCGAGGACGTGAGCGGCGAGCCGTTGTCGAGCGTCATCACTTCGGCGATCAGCGCCGCGTGCTGCTCGAGCAGGTCCGCGAAGCGCAGCAGGATGCGCCCGCGCTCGCGGCCCGTCATGCGCCGCCAGTCGCCGTCGAAGGCGGTGCGGGCGGCGGCGACGGCGTCGTCGACATCGGCCGCCGAGGCCCCGCGGATGCGCGCGATGATCTCCTCGCGCGCCGGGTTCTCGACGTCGATGACGCGCTCGCTGCGGCCTTCGCGCCAGCGGCCGCCGATGCAGAGGTGCTGCGGGCGGGCGAGGAAGGCGAGCGTCGCCGCGCTCGGGGGCACCGGTGACAGCGCCGCTCGGGAAGGATCGCTGACTTCAATCGCCATCTCCGCATTCTGGTCAGCGAGCCGACTCCTGCGCGATCGGCCGCGTGGCCTGTCCGCGCTGCGGTCACGCGGGCCGCCTGACCGGGCTTCTGCAGGCTCCTAGAATCGCGACAAACTTTCCGTCAACGTTCAGTGGCGCCGACCGCTTCCCGATGCTCACCTTTCAGCAGATCATCCTCACCCTGCAGGCCTACTGGGACCGGCAGGGCTGTGCGCTGCTGCAGCCCTACGACATGGAAGTGGGCGCCGGCACCAGCCACACCGCGACCTTCCTGCGCGCGCTCGGACCGGAACCGTGGCGCGCGGCCTATGTGCAACCGAGCCGCCGCCCGAAGGACGGCCGCTACGGCGACAACCCGAATCGCCTGCAGCACTACTACCAGTACCAGGTCGTGCTCAAGCCCGCGCCGGCCGACATCCTCGAGCTCTACCTCGGTTCGCTCGAAGCGCTCGGCTTCGATCTGAAGACCAACGATGTCCGCTTCGTCGAGGACGACTGGGAGAACCCGACGCTCGGCGCCTGGGGCCTCGGCTGGGAGGTCTGGCTGAACGGCATGGAAGTCACGCAGTTCACCTATTTCCAGCAGGTCGGCGGCATCGATTGCAAACCCGCGACGGGCGAGATCACCTACGGCCTGGAACGCCTCGCGATGTACATCCAGGACAAGGAAAGCATCTACGACCTCGTCTATGCCCCGGGTGTCAGTTACGGCGACGTGTTCCACCAGAACGAGGTCGAGCAGAGCACCTACAACTTCGAGCACAGCGATGTCGACTTCCTGCTGCACGCCTTTGCCGCGCATGAGCGCCAGGCCCAGCACCTGATGCAGCAGCGCCTCGCGCTGCCGGCCTACGAGCAGGTGCTCAAGGCCGCGCACAGCTTCAACCTGCTCGACGCGCGTGGCGCGATCAGCGTGACCGAGCGCGCCGCCTACATCGGCCGCATCCGCAACATCTCGCGCAGCGTCGCGCAGAGCTACCTCGAGAGCCGGGCGCGGCTCGGCTTTCCGATGGCGCCCAAGGCCTGGGGCGAAGAGACGCTCGCGCATCTCGCGCGACAGGCCGAGCAGCGAAAGGCGGCGTGATGGCGTCCGCCCGCAATCTGCTCGTCGAACTCTTCGTCGAGGAGCTGCCGCCGAAGGCGCTGCGCCAGCTCGGTGACGCGTTCGCGGCCGGGCTCGCCGCGGGCCTCCAGGGGCAGGGGCTGCTCGGTCCGGGCGCGAGCGTGACGGCCTTCGCGTCGCCGCGCCGCCTCGCCGCGCACATCGTCGCGGTGGCGGATCGGGCCGCCGACCGGTCGGTCGCGCACAAGCTGATGCCCGCGAGCGTCGGCCTGACCCCCGCGGGCGAGCCGACGCCGGCGCTGCTGAAGAAGCTGGCGAGCGTCGGTGTCGATGCGTCCGCCGCGAGCGCGCTCGAACGTCGCCACGACGGCAAGATCGAGTCGCTCTGGACGACGAGCGTCGTCCCGGGCGCGACCCTGGCCGAGGGTTTGCAGAAGGCGCTCGACAAGACGCTCGCCGAGCTGCCGATCCCGAAGGTCATGAGCTACCAGCTCGCCGACGGCTGGACCAGCGTGCGCTTCGTGCGGCCGGTCCACGGGCTCGTCGCGCTGCACGGCGACCAGGTGGTGGGCGTGTCCGCCCTCGGCCTCGCATCGGGCCGGTCGACGCGCGGCCACCGGTTCGAGGCGCTGCGCGATCCGCTCGCGCTGCGCGATGCCGATCACTACGCCGAGCAACTCGCGCACGAAGGCGCGGTCATCGCCGGCTTCGCGGCGCGCCGCGAGGAGATCGCGCGCCAGCTTCGGCGCAGCGCGGCCGCGGTCGGCCTCCAGCCGATCGAGGATGCGGCGCTGCTCGACGAGGTCACCGCCCTCGTCGAGCGCCCGAACGTGCTGCTCTGCCAGTTCGAGCCGGCCTTCCTCGAGGTGCCGCAGGAATGCCTGATCCTCACGATGAAGGCGAACCAGAAGTACTTCCCGCTGCTCGACGCGGACGGCCGGCTCACGCACCGTTTCCTCGTCGTGAGCAACATCCGCCCGGAGGACCCGAGCCGGGTCGTCGAGGGCAACGAGCGGGTGGTGCGGCCGCGGCTCGCGGATGCGAAGTTCTTCTTCGATCAGGACAGGAAGCGCCCGCTCGCGTCGCGCGTCGAGGGGCTGGCGAAGGTCGTCTATCACCATCAGCTTGGCTCGCAGGGCGCGCGCGTCGAGCGCGTGCGGGCGATCGCGCGCCGCATCGCCGAGGCGGCGTTCCACGATCCGCGCATCACGGAGGAGGCCGACCGCGCGGCGCTGCTCGCGAAGGCCGATCTCGCGACCGACATGGTCGGCGAGTTCCCGGAGTTGCAGGGCATCATGGGCAGCTACTATGCGCGCCACGACGGCGAGCCCGGCGCCGTCGCCGAAGCGATCGAGGATCACTACAAGCCGCGCTTCTCCGGCGACGGCCTGCCGCGCGGGCCGGTCGGGCTCGCGGTCGCGCTGGCCGACAAGCTCGAGACGCTGGTCGGGCTGTTCGGCATCGGCCAGGGGCCTACCGGCGACAAGGACCCGTTCGCGCTGCGCCGCCATGCGCTCGGCGTGATCCGCATGCTGATCGAGCGCGACCTGGACGTCGAGCTGCCGGCGCTCGTCCGGATCGCGGTGCCGGTCTTCGGCGCGGCGATCGCCGATCCCACCCCGGCCCTGCTCGGCTTCATCCAGGAGCGCCTCGCCGGCAGCCTGCGCGAGCAGGGCTGGCGGCCGCAGGAGGTCGAGGCGGTGCTGGCGCAGCGGCCGGCGCGGCTCGGCGGCGTCCCGGCCCGGCTCGAGGCGGTGCGGGCGTTCGCGGGATTGCCGGAGGCGGCGGCGTTGGCCGCGGCCAACAAGCGCGTCGGCAACATCCTGAAGAAGGCCGATGGCGCGGTCGACGCC
>CAZZWY010000121.1:0-9452 GCA_964657785.1 uncultured Acetobacteraceae bacterium | reverse complement strand
CGGCTTCTTCCACCGCGGCGCCATCGTCGAGGTGCACGACGCCTCGCCCACCCGCAGCGTGCTCGACTGGCTGCGGGAAGACGCCCGTTGCACCGGCACCAAGGAAGGCTGCAACGAGGGCGACTGCGGCGCCTGCACCGTCGTCGTCGGCGAACTCGCGGCCCCGGGCGACCCGGCCGCCGTGCGCGGCCTCTCGCTCGCGACCGTCAACGCCTGCATCCGCTTCCTGCCGACGCTCGACGGCAAGGCGCTCTTCACCGTCGAAGACTTGAAGGCGATGGCCGCCGGCATGCTGCACCCGGTACAGCAGGCGATGGTCACCTGCCACGGCTCCCAGTGCGGCTTCTGCACGCCGGGCTTCGTCATGTCGATGTGGGGCGCCTACGAGCGCCACACCGCGCTCGAGACGGTGCCGACGCGCCAGCAGCTCGCCGACGAACTCGCCGGCAACCTCTGCCGCTGCACCGGCTACCGGCCGATCCTCGACGCCGGCCAGCGCATGTTCGACCTGCCGCCGGTCGCGCTCGACACCGCACCGGTGATCGAGGCGCTGACCGCGATGCAGGGCGAAGCGTCGTTCGAGTACGCCGGCGGCCGCTTCCATGCGCCGACGACGCTCGCCGAACTCGCCGCGCTGCGCCAGGCCAAGCCCGCCGCGCAGCTCCTCGCCGGGTCGACCGACATCGGCGTCTGGGTCAACAAGCAGTTCCGGCCGCTCGACGAGACCGTCTACGTCGGCAATGTCGACGCGTTGAAGCGCATCGAGGTGGCGGGGGATGCGCTGAGCATCGGCGCTGGCGCGTCGCTCGAGGCGGCGTGGACGGCGCTGGTCGAGCGCGTGCCCAGCCTGGCCGACGTCTTCCTCCGCTTCGCGTCGCCGCCGATCCGCCACGCCGGCACGCTCGGCGGCAACGTCGCCAACGGCTCGCCGATCGGCGACGCGCCGCCGGTGCTGATGGCGCTCGACGCCGAACTGGTACTGCGCCGCGGCGACGCGACGCGCCGGTTGCCGCTCGACGCGTTCTACGTCGACTACATGAAGAACCGCCTCGAGGCCGGCGAATTCGTCGAGGCGATCGTCGTGCCGCTCGCCGCGACGCGGCGCCAGGTGCGTGCCTACAAGATCAGCAAGCGCTTCGACTCCGATATTTCGGCGGTGCTCGGCGGCTTCGCGATCGCGCTCGACGACGCCGGCATCGTCACCGACATCCGGCTCGCCTTCGGCGGCATGGCCGCGATCTGCAAGCGCGCCGCGGGCGCCGAGGCGGCGATCGTCGGCAAGGCGTGGACGCAGGCGACCGTCGATGCCGCCAAGGCTGCGCTCGCCCAGGATTTCACGCCGCTCGACGACATGCGGGCGAGCGCCGCCTACCGCCGCCAGGTCGCCGGCAATCTCCTGCAGCGCTTCTGGCTCGAGACGCGCGTCGAGAATCCCTTGCCGACGTCGGCGACCAGCGTCTTCAGCGTGATGCCGCACACCCGCGCCGCGCTGCCGGCCGCGACGACCTTGTCCCAGGGAGCCTGAGCGATGAACAAGCCGATCGACGCCTTGCTGCTGCAACCGAACGAGGCCTTCGCGCATTACCTCAAGAACACCGCCGCCCGGGTCGACGAACCCGGCGAGGCGGCGGCCGTGCTGCAGGGTGCGCGCGTCGGCATCAGCCGGCCGCACGAGTCGGCCGAACTGCACGTCGCCGGCGAGGCGACCTACATCGACGACATTCCCGAGCTCGCCGGCACGCTGCACTGCGCGCTCGGCCTGTCACCAGTCGCGCACGGCCGGCTGACCGGCATGGCGCTGGAGACGATCCGCGCGCTGCCCGGCGTCGTCGCGGTGCTGTCGGCGGCCGACCTGCCCGGCGCCAACGACTGCGGCTCGATCGTCCACGACGACCCGATCCTCTGCGACGGGGTTGTCCGCTACCTCGGTCAGCCGGTGTTCGCGGTGATCGCCGAGACCCGGGACGCTGCCCGCCGTGCGGCCGCCCGCGCCAGGGAGGTGCTGACCATCGAGCCGCAGCCTCCCGTGCTGACGCCGCAGCAGGCGCACGCCGCCGGCCAGTACGTGGTGCCGCCGATGCACCTGATCCGCGAGTCGAGCGAGGGCGGCGCCAGGGCGGCGATCGCCGCCGCACCGCACCGGCTCCGCGGCACGCTCGACGTCGGCGGGCAAGAGCAGTTCTACCTCGAGGGCCAGATCAGCTACGCGATCCCGAAGGAAGGCGGCGGCATGCACGTGCACTGCTCGACGCAGCACCCGAGCGAGATGCAGCACCTGGTCGCGCATGTGCTCAAGCGCCATGCCCACGACGTGCACGTCGAGTGCCGGCGCATGGGCGGCGGCTTCGGCGGCAAGGAATCGCAATCGGCGCTCTTCGCCTGCGTCGCGGCGGTGGCGGCGGCGAAGCTGCGGCGCCCGGTCAAGCTGCGGCTCGACCGTGACGACGATTTCATGATCACCGGCCGGCGCCACTGCTTCTGGTACGAGTACGAGGTCGGCTTCGATGTCGAAGGCCGCGTGCTCGGCGCCGAGATCACGATGGTCTCGCGCGCCGGTCATTCCGCCGACCTGTCGGGCCCGGTGATGACCCGGGCGCTCTGCCACTTCGACAACGCCTACTGGCTGCCCGAGGTCGCGATGCACGGCTTCTCGGGCAAGACCAACACGCAGAGCAATACCGCCTTTCGCGGCTTCGGCGGACCGCAGGGCGCGATCGCGATCGAGAACATCCTCGACTCGATTGCCCGCACCCTCGGCCGCGACCCGCTCGACGTGCGCAAGATCAACTTCTACGGCAAGGAGACGAACAACGTCACGCCCTATGGCCAGGTCGTCACCGACAACATCGTCCACGAACTCACCGCCGAGCTCGAGGCGAGTGCCGACTACCGCAGCCGCCGCGACGAGATCGCCGCGTTCAACGCGGAGAGCCCGGTGCTCAAGCGCGGCATCGCGCTCGCGCCGCTGAAGTTCGGCATCTCGTTCAACGTCAAGCACTTCAACCAGGCCGGCGCGCTCGTCCACGTCTACAGCGACGGCTCGATCCTCGTGAACCACGGCGGCACCGAAATGGGCCAGGGCCTCAACACCAAGGTGGCCCAGGTGGTGGCGCACGAGCTCGGCGTCGGCTTCGAGAGCGTGCGCGTGAGCGCGACCGACACGCAGAAGGTCGCGAACACCTCCGCCACCGCCGCCTCGACCGGCGCCGACCTGAACGGCAAGGCGGCGCAGGACGCCGCGCGGCAGATCCGCGAGCGCCTCGCGGCGTGCATCGCGTCGCATCACGGCGGCGCGGCCGCCGACGTGCGCTTCGCCAATGACAAGGTCGAGGTCAACGGCCGGACGCTGCCGTTCTCGGCCGTCGTGGCACAAGGCTATCTCGACCGCGTCCAGCTCTGGTCCGACGGCTTCTACGCGACACCCGGCCTCTCCTGGGACAAGGACAGGATGTTCGGCCGCCCGTTCTACTACTTCGCCTACGGCGCGGCGGTGAGCGAGGTCGTCGTCGACACGCTCACCGGCGAATGGAAGCTGCTGCGCGCCGACATCCTGCACGACGCCGGCAAGTCGCTGAATCCTGCGGTGGACATCGGCCAGATCGAGGGCGCGTTCATCCAGGGCATGGGCTGGCTCACGATGGAGGAGCTCGTCTGGCATCCCACCAGCGGCAAGCTCACGACCCACGCGCCCAGCACCTACAAGATCCCGACCGCCAACGACTGCCCGCCGATCTTCAACGTGAAGCTCTTCGACGCCCAAAACGTGGAAGACAGCATCCATCGCAGCAAGGCGGTCGGCGAGCCGCCGCTCCTGCTGCCCTTCTCGGTGTTCTTCGCGATCCGCGACGCGGTGTCGGCGGCGGGCGGCCACCGCACGGACCCGCCGCTTTCGGCACCGGCGACGAGCGAGGCGATCCTGCGGGCGGTGACGGCCGTGCAGGGGTGATGAACCGAGAGACGCGCGCCGCCGCGCTGGTCTGGCTCGGCGAGACGCGCCCGGCCATCGTCGTCGAAGTGACGCGTGCGCTCGGCTCCGTCCCGCGCGCAGCGGGCACCCGGATGCTGGTCGCGATGGCAGACGTCGTCGGGACGATCGGCGGCGGTCACCTGGAACTCGAAGCGATCGCCCGGGCGCGCGAGATGCTTCGAACCCGCGAGCTCGTGCCCCGCACCGAGCACTTCCCGCTCGGCCCCGCGCTCGGCCAATGCTGTGGCGGCGCGGTGACCTTGAGCCTCGCGCCGCTCGATGCCGCCGCGCTCGCCGCGTGGCCCACCGAGGCCCCGCGCTTTCACCTGCAGCTCTACGGTGCCGGCCACGTCGGCCGGGCGATCGTGCGGGCGCTGGCGCCGCTGAACGTCGTCGTCGACTGGATCGACGAGCGCGATGCCGAGTTCCCGTCGGCGCTGCCGGCGCAGGTGCGCAAGGTCTGCGTCGATGCGGTCGAGGCGGAGGTGCGCGACGCCCCGCCCAATGCGTGCTATCTCGTGCTGACGCACCAGCACGATCTCGATCTGCGCATCGCCGAAGCCATCCTGCGGCGCGACGATTTCGCGTTCTTCGGCCTGATCGGCTCGGCCACCAAGCGCCAGCGCTTCATTCGGCGGTTCGAGCAGCGCGGCGTCGCGCCGTCCGCCATCGCCCGCATGACCTGCCCGATCGGCCTGCCGGGGCTCAGCGGCAAGGAGCCCGAGGTGATCGCAGCGAGCGTGGTGGGGCAGTTGTTGCTGGTGTCGAGCGCTTAGCGAGCACAAGCCGTTCGGACAAGATCCCATGCTTCAGTGAACTAGTGGGCGAGGTCCAAGGCGCCCGGCCCGAGTGTCCCGGTAGCATCCTGCGCATGTTTTCCACCCCACGAAGCACCATGACCCCTACTCAGCTGGCCGCGCTGGCTCTGTGCTGCGCTGCCCTGGCCGGTTGCGGCAAGAAGAAGCCCGTCGAGACGGTCGAACCGGC
Organism: uncultured Acetobacteraceae bacterium; assembly: GCA_964657785.1. Lineage (GTDB taxonomy): Bacteria > Pseudomonadota > Gammaproteobacteria > Burkholderiales > Burkholderiaceae_C > LMDS01. The sequence continues at coordinate 4,498 of CAZZWY010000121.1, read as the reverse complement.
TCCCCCCGTCGTCACACAGGCCGCACCTGCTCCAGCCGCCGAGCCCACTGCGGAAGAGCGCGAACGGGCCGAGAAGCAGGCCAAGCTCGACTACGCGACGATGGAGGACAAGTACATCAACGATCCGCGCGCTCAATGGGCGAGCTCCGCCAAGGCCAGCTCGACCTACGGCGACGACAACGGCAAGACGCCGAGCGATTCGAACGTCGCAGGCAACACCACCGGCCCGGCGGACGGCAAGCGTTGGTCAAACAACCACCAGGACATCGGCTTCGACACCCTCGAGCTCGGCTATGCGAAACCCGTCGACGCCACTGAAGTTCGCGTCGTCGTGCCCGGCGGCTGCGTCGAGGCGATCAGCAAGATCGAACTGCAGGGCGTCGACGGCGCCTGGACAACCGCTTGGTCCGGCCTCAGCGATATCAAGGAAGACAAGCGGGGCAGCCGCACCTGGTTTGTCCGCACCTTCGACAAAACCGCGGGCAAGGTCAACGGCGTGCGAGTGACCTTTGCCAACAACGTGTTCATCGGCTACAAGGAAGTCGACGCGGTTCAACTCGTCGGCGACTGACGAGCGTTGAAGGCCTCGCACCGCGACCCATGGCGGCGACTCGCCGACCAGGCGATATCGATGTAAGCCGATGACCGTCCACCTGCGGCCGGACCGATGCCGTGCAGTCAACCGACTTGCGGCGCCAATTTGCTTCCGTCAGGCGCGGGCCACAGTCCATGCGGCCGCCACAGCATGGTGATGATCATGGCGAGCGAGACCAGCAGCGGGCGCAGGATGCCTGCATCGAGCCGGCCCTCGGTCATCGCCTGCAGCGGGCCGACCACGTAGCGCAGCGCTTCCGGCAAGGCCGTCAACAGCACGGCACCGAGGATCACGCCCGGGATGTGTCCGGTGCCGCCGAACACCACCATCGCGACGATGATCACCGACTCCTGCAGCGTGAAGGCTTCGGGCGACACGAAGCCCTGGAGGCTACCAAACAGTCCCCCGGCCACGCCGCCGAAGCTGGCACCGATTCCGAAGGCCAGTAGCTTCATGTTGCGGGTGTCGACGCCCATGGCTTCGGCCGCCACCTCGTCGTCGCGCATGGCCCTCCAGGCCCGGCCGATCCGCGACTCCTGCAAGTGATGGCAAACAATCACGGTGAGTACGACCAGCACCAGGAACAGGTAGTAGTAAAGCGTCACCGAGGCGAGGTGGTAGCCGCCGACGAACAAGGGTTTGCCGAGATCCAGGCCGAAGAAGCTGATCGAATCATTGGGCCCGACGCCCTTTGCACCGTTGGTGATGTTGATCGGGCGGCCCAGATTGACGAGCAGCAGCCGCACGATCTCCCCGAAGCCCAACGTGACGATGGCCAGATAGTCACCGCGCAACTTCAGGGTGGGTGTGCCGATCAGGAGTCCGAAGCAGGCGGCGAGCGCGGCGCCGAGAGGAAGGGTGACGGAGCACGGGGCATGCAGCCCGGTCGGGAACATCGTGGCGATCCAGGCGAAGTTGTCGGTGAGGTGTGTCGACGTCAGCAGCGCGAACAGGTACGCCCCGATGGCGTAGAAAGCGACATAGCCGAGGTCCAGCAGCCCGGCGCATCCCACGATGATGTTCATGCCGAGCGCCAACATCACGTACAGAAGACAGGTGTCGGCAATGCGGACCCAGTGGTTGCCAAAGACCTGCAACAGCAGCGGAAACAGCAGCAAGAGCACACCGATGCCCGCCCGTGTCGCACCCTTCCCAACTTGTTTCAAAGACGCTCCTTGGCTGTCGGTTTCCTGATTGCGAAGGTCACCGGCGTCAAAGGCTAACGCGACTCGAATCAGTCGGAAAGGCGCGCAGACTCCGTTCATCACGGAACAACGTGCCGCAATCGACCGGCCCACCGAATGGACACTCTTTATGGCCTGCGGGCCTTTGTGAAGACGGCCGATCTCGGCAGCTTCGTCGCGGCGGGCCGGGCGCTCGAGATTTCGGCTTCAGCGGTCGGCAAGGGCGTCGCCCGGCTCGAGGAAGAAGTCGGCGTGCGACTCCTGCAGCGCAGCACCCGGCGGATCCAGTTGACCGATGAGGGTCGGCTGTTCCACGAGCGCAGCCGCCGCATCCTGGACGACCTCGACGATGCAAAAGCGTTGTTGTCGCACGCGAGAGAGATTCCGCGTGGCAGGCTGCGCGTCAGCGCGCCCATCGTCGGCTACCACTTCCTGTTGCCGGTGATTCCGGGCTTCCTCGCGCGCTACCCGGATGTGGAGCTCGACATCAATTTCAGCGACCGCACGGTCGACCTGATCGATGAGGGCGTCGACGTGGCCATTCGCAGCGGCGATTTGCCCGACTCCCGGCTGGTCTCACGGCCGCTGAACCGATTTCGACTGCTGTTGTGCGCATCGCCCGCCTATCTGGCGCGCCGGGGAACCCCGTCGGTCGTGCGCGACCTAGAACAGCACGCGACGATTCGCTTTCGGCATCCCGATTCCGGCAAGCTGCTGGATTGGCCCATGCTGCGGTCTGCGGCCGACGCTCACACTCGCCTGCGAACGGTGCTCGCGTGCAACAACATGGAGGCGGTCATTGGCGCCACGGTGCGCGGCCTGGGCATCGCGTGCATGCCGGATTTCCTCGCCCGCGAGTTGCTCGCCGATGGCCGGCTGTCGAGCGTGCTCGACGACCAACTCACTGCGGGCGGTCAGTTCAAGGCGCTTTGGCCATCGAGCCGACAGTTGTCTCCCAAAGTGCGCTTGTTCGTTGATCACCTGGGGGCGCAGTTATTCCGTTCTGAAACGCCAGCGATGGCATGAAGGGACGAGGTCCGAGCCGGTTCACACCCATCGAAACGTCGCGTTGCCTCGGGCGATCAGCCGCTCGCCACACACCACTCGGCAATCGACGAACGCCAGCGTGCGCCCTGCCCGCAGCACGGCCGGGTGAAATTCGACGCAATCGCCGATGCGGGCGGTATCGAGGAAATCGACAGCGAGCGTGACCGTCACGGCGCTGGCCCGTTCCGCGCCGGGATGTCGGCGCGCGCGCCGCACTGCCGACAGCCCCATCGCGTTGTCGGCCAGGGCCGAAATCATCCCGCCGTGCGCGAATCCGCGGCTGTTGCAATGCGCCTCGCGGATGTCGAGCGCGAGCTGCACGGCGTCGTCATCCCTCTCGCGTGCATAGAGCGGCTCCCACGGGTCGGTCAGCGGGCTGCGGCGACTCTGTCGCTGGTAGCCCTCGGGCATCATGGCCGAACACTCGCGTCGATGTTGCGGGCCGTGGCCAACAGCGTGGCGCAGAGGGTTTCGACGCCATCGCGCACGGCGAACACATCGGCCGCGCAGACGGTCAGCAGCCGCGCCGCCTTGACGACGCGACCGCGCGCCACCAGGTGATCGCCAGTCGCCGGGGCGACGATCTTCAACGTGGCATCGACGGTGGCATTGACCTGCCCGGGCGACAGCAGCGTCGCCACGGCGGCGACCGCAGCAAAGTCGGCGGCGGCAAATAGGGCCGTGGCCTGCAACTGCCCAGGCCGAAAGCACCAGCCCTCCTGCACCGGCAATTCGAGTTCCACGAGACCCGGTTCGATGCGACGAAACGCGAGCTTGAGCGTCTGCGCCATCGGCATGGCGAGCACGGCGCGGCGCACTTGTTCCGACATGGCGTCCGGCGTCGTCATGGCCGCCCCTGCGTCCGGCTCGTCCACGGCGACGTCGTCTTCCGGGGGCCGCGCCTGGCGTCGTCGCGTTTGCGCTTCTCGAGCCAGGCGATGTGCGACACCAGCTTCTTGCGCAACGCGCGGTGCATGGCGATTTCCTGATCGACCGCGGCGATGCGATCGCGCATCCGGTCGATCATCTGATCGAACGTGAGCGTGCCGGCGCGGTAACGCGGCAGCGTCTCGGCGAGGTCCTTCAGCGAGAAGCCGAGATCGCGGCTCATGGCGATGAAGATCACCTCGCGCACCGTACGCTCATCGAAGCTGCGGTAGCCCGACGCACTGCGCTCGGCCCGAATCAGCCCCAACGCTTCGTAGTGCCGAAGCCGGTAACTCGACACCGAAGTTCGCCGTGCCAGTTCCGAAATTCTCATGAATCCAGCTTAGCAAGCTTCCTACTGTCCGAAGCTTGTCCTCGGCCGCAGAAGTTCGGCGGCGAAATCAACCGCCTCGATCGCTGAGCCAATCGAGCGAGCCGCCGGCCGCGCGGTAGAAGCCGCTGACGATGCTGTCGAACGTGGGGCCACCCGTTCAAGTCGTGCGGGCGATGGTATCGACTTGCGCGCTCGTGCCACGAGCTCGCTTTTCGCGGGAATATTTGCATGAACTTCAGCGGGCTCATGACCAGTGCGCGGTGGCATCCCGCGAGGAATCAACCGCCTGTTGACGCATCGGCCGATCGAGCAGCAGCAGGCGCAGCGCACAGCTCGCGAGCACGTTGCCCCGGGCACTAGTGTGGTGTTTCACGCTATGCGGAACATAAAACCGTGTCTTCGGCCGCCTGG
>CAZZWY010000120.1:8117-9453 GCA_964657785.1 uncultured Acetobacteraceae bacterium | reverse complement strand
CATCCCATGTCGAGAACCGCTCATTTCCGGCGCACCTGCCTGCCATTGGCCTTCGTCGCCGGCATGCTCGGCGGCCCGGTGCAGGCGCAGGAAGCGCCCGCGGCCGCTTCGGCGCCCCAGCCGCCGCTCGTCAAGGCCTATGCGCCCGACCCGGAGCTGCTGCAGGCCTTCGGCGGCGCAGAGGGCATTCGGCGGCTCGCCGACGATTTCGTCGACCGGATGCGCGCCGACCCGCGCATCGGCCACTACTTCGAGAAGACCAAGCTGCGCGCACTGAAGAAGCAGCTCGGCGACCAGCTCTGCCAGGTGCTCGCCGGTCCTTGCGTCTACGAAGGCGACTCGATGCGCGCCTCGCACGCCGATCTCGGCATCACGCGGGCCGACAGCCTGGCCCAGGTCGAGTTGCTGCAGGCGTCGATGGACAACCTCGGCATCCCGTTTCGCGACCAGAACAAGCTGCTCGCGCGGCTCGCGCCGATGTACCGGGAGATCATCACGCGCTGAGTCGGTTCGTCGGCCCGGCGCCGCGCCGTCATCCGACTGAAGCGCCGATCCACGCGACGCCGGCTCCGCAGGGCCGCGCCGTGCGAATTTCGTTCGCCTTGAATGTGACAGACGCGTTCACGTACGTGTCATCCGCAATTCTTAGCATCACCTCGGTCAATCAGAGGGAGCGATGCAATGACGCGTTGGATGACAGGCCTGATCACCGGCGCCACCTTTGCGCTTCTCACTCCCGCGCTGTCGGCCGCTGCGCCGGCAACGGTTCTGAACTTCGAAGACCTCGGCAGTGACGTGTTCCTCGCCGAGCGACCAAGCTACGGCGGGCTCGACTGGTCGGCCGGCGACTGGTTCGCGTTCAACGAGGTGCAAGACCCCTACAACGCCCACTCCGGCAGCTATCGGCTGGCCTCCGGCTTCGGCGACGCCGATGCCACCACGGCGATCGGCCTCGGCGCGAACACCACGTTCCAGGGCGCCTGGTTCGCCGGTCTGGAAGATGCGACGGTGACCTTCGAACTCTTCTATCGGGGCACGCAGGTCGGCACGTCGGCCACGCTCGACCCCGGTCCGACGCCGCAGTTTCTCGCGAGCGGCTACGCAGGACGCGTCGACCGCGTGATCGTCGCGAGCCCGGGTCAGGGCTCCTACGTCATGGACGACTTCGGCTTCACGCCCGCCGTGCCCGAACCGTCGACCTGGGCGCTGACCTTCGCCGGCCTGGGCGCCCTCGGCGTCGTCGCATTGCGTCGCAAGGTCGGCCGCTGAGCGCGCGACCCGTTCGACGACAACCTGACAGCCCTCGAGGAGCCCCTCATGACTTCCCAAGACCGTC
>CAZZWY010000120.1:0-8107 GCA_964657785.1 uncultured Acetobacteraceae bacterium | reverse complement strand
GCGCAATCTGGCCGGCACCGCCGGCGCCACCGCCGCCCTCGGGGTCTTTCCGCCGGCGATCCAGCGCGCACTCGCCGCGGCAGCGAACAACGAGACCGGCACCCTCTTCGACGTCAAGCACATCGTCATCCTCATGCAGGAAAACCGCTCGTTCGATCACTACTTCGGCACCCTGCGCGGCGTGCGCGGTTTCGGCGACCGCTTCCCGATCCCGCTGGAAAGCGGCAAGTCGGTCTGGTTCCAGTCCGATGGCACCAAGGAAATCCTGCCGTTTCACTTCGACAAGACGACGATGAACGCGGCGCTGATCATCGATACCCCGCACAACTTCCCCGACATGCAGGCGGCGTGGAATCAAGGCAAGTACGGCTTCTGGCCGAAATACAAGACTGCCGTCTCGATGGGCTACTACAAGCGTCAGGAGGCGCCGTTCCAGTACGCGCTCGCCGAGGCGTTCACGATCTGCGACGCCTACCACTGCTCCATCGCCACCGGCACCGACCCGAACCGGGTCGCCTTCTGGTCCGGCTCGAACTACGATCCGGCGCGCCGCGCGGCCGGCCTGGACAGCGACTACACCAACGCCGAGGTCGTCAACATCCGCTGCTGGATCACGGGCAGCTTTCCGACCCCGGGCTATACGTACTACGGCTCGGCGCTGCCGTGGAAGTCGATTCCCGAGGTGCTCGAGGAGGCCGGCGTCTCCTGGCGCATCTACCAGGACCCGAACGACAACTGGACCGGCGCGATGAACGGGGCGCTCGCCTTTGCCGGCTTTCGCAACGCCGCGCCGGGCTCGTCGATCTATCGCAACGGCCTCTCGCACTGGTCGCTCGACGACCTGAGGCGCGACGTGCTCCAGGGCACGCTGCCGGCGGTGAGCTGGATCTGCCCGTCGCAGCTCCAGTCGGAACATCCCGGCGCGCCCTCCAGCCCTGAACGCGGCGGCGATTTCACCCAGCAGGTGCTGGAGGCGCTGACGTCGAGCACCGAGACCTGGAGCAAGACGGTGCTCTTTGTCACCTTCGACGAGAACGACGGCCTGTTCGACCACGCGCCGGCGCCCGCGATTCCGTCGATCAACAACGACGGTACGGCGGCCGGGAAGTCGACGCTCGACGTGACCGGGATGTACTACAAGGATCCGGGCGGCCTCTACGACGACACCTTCTATGCGCGGCTCCTGGGCAAGCCGACCGCCTACCCGATGATCGCGCCGACCGACACGATCAGTGGCAGCCGTCGCCCCTGGGGCCTCGGCCCGCGCGTGCCGATGTATGTGATCTCGCCGTGGAGCAAGGGCGGCTGGGTCGACTCCCAGGTGTTCGACCACACGTCGGTCGGGCGCTTCATCGAGAAGCGCTTCGGCGTCACCATCCCGGCGATCAGCCCCTGGGCACGCGCGGTCAGCGGCGACCTCACCAGCGCCTTCGATTTCGTCAGCCCGAACGATCCCGCCGTGCCGGCCTTGCCCGACATGGGCAACTACGCCGCCGTCGAGGCCGCCTCGAAACTGCTGCCGGCGGTCTCGGCACCCACGACGCCGCAGCCGCTGTTCCAGGAGCCGGGGGTGCGCTTCTCGCGGGCGCTGCCCTACGAGTTGCACGTGACCGCCAGCGTCACGCCGAACACCCGGACGCTCGGCGCCACGCCCGTCGCACTCTCCTTCGTGAACACTGGTTCGGCGGGAGCGGTGTTCCACGTCTACGACAAGCTGAATCTCGCTGCCATCCCGCGCCGCTACACCGTCGAGGCAGGCAAGCGACTGACCGATCTTTGGCAGCCGGCGGCAAGCGGCGCCTATGACCTGTGGGTGCTCGGCCCGAACAACTTTCACCGCCATTTCACCGGCAACGCGAAGAAGGCCGCCGCCGCAGCACAGCCGAACCCGGAAGTCACCGTCGGGTACGACCTGACGAACAAGCAACTCGTCGTCACGCTGCGCAACGCCGGAGCGATGCCGGCGACGTTCAGCGTCACGCCGAATGCCTATGCCCCGATGGCGTCGCAAACTGTCACGGTCGTCGCCCGCAGCGAAACTCGAATGCTCTGGCCGATCGCTGCCTCCGGTTGCTGGTATGACCTGAGCGTCACCGTCCGGGGCTCGCCTGAATTTGTCCGGCGCTTGGCGGGCCGCATGGAAACCGGCGCGGCGTCGGTCAGCGATCCGGCGTCGGCGACGCGCTGGTGACCGGTTCTTGCCGATGTCGAACGATCGGCCCTCCGTCCGGGGTCGGCAGGCCTGACACGGTCAGGCTGCAGTCGCACCCCGCCCCGGCGGCGATGAAGCGGCGCGCCGCCCGCGCGACGATGGGCGCGATCCGGCGCAGCGCCGCCGGCAGGTGGCGCTGCGGCGCTTCGATCAGGCCGCAGCGGTAGCGGCTCTCCCCGTCGTTCCACCGCAACGCCGCGCAGGCGCCCCGCACGCGCCCGCTCACGAGCACGCCGACGGGGCACGGCTCGCTCGCGCAGCAGACGCCGCAGCCGTTGCAGTCCGCCCCCTCGGCAGGTTTGGCCGGCGCGGCGACGTGGATCTGGATGATTCGGTGCACCGGGGCCATGGTCGGCGCCCCGCGCCGGTCGCGGTCGGTCGATGAGCCGGGCGGCTTGCCGCCTGTTGCATCGACAATGCGGACCGGCCGCCCCCCGGAGACGCGATGCACCCCGTCATCACCAGCCTGCTCGACACCGACCTCTACAAGTTCACGATGTGGCAGGCGATGCTGCACCGCCATCCCGCGACGCAGGCCGAGTACACCTTCGTCTGCCGCAACGAACCGGCCTACCCGCTGGTCGAATTGCTCGACGAGGTGAACGTGCAGCTCGATCACCTCTGCTCGCTGAAATTTCGCGCCGACGAGCTCGCCTACCTCGGCGGCCTGCGCTTCATGCGCTCGGACTTCGTCGACTTCCTGCGCATCTTTCATTTCCAGCGCGAATTCATCAGCGCGCGCGCCGTCGGCGGCAAGCTCGAGATCATCGCGAGCGGCCCGCAGGTCCACGTGATGGCCTTCGAGATCTACGTCCTCGCGATCGTCAACGAGCTCTACTTCCGCCGCTTCGACGCCACCGCCGCGGTCGCCGAGGGCCGCAGGCGCCTGGCCGCCAAGATCGAGCGCCTGCGCGCCTTCGAGCGCGACGAGCCGAAGCGCCGCCACCCCTTCGAGTTCTTCGACTTCGGCGTGCGTCGGCGCTTCTCGAGCGACTGGCACCGAGAGGTTCTCGCGACCTTCAAGCGCGAGGTACCGCAGTTCTTCAAGGGGGCGTCGGACGTGCTCTTCGCTCGCGACCTCGGCCTGGTGCCGATCGGCACGATGGCGCACGAGTACCTGCAGACCTACCAGACGCTCGGCGTGCGCCTGCGCGACTTCCAGAAGGCCGCCCTCGAGGACTGGGTCCAGGAGTACCGCGGCGACCTCGGCGTCGCGCTCACCGACGTCGTCGGCATGGACGCCTTCTTGCTCGACTTCGATCTGTATTTCGCCAAACTCTTCGACGGCCTGCGCCACGATTCGGGCGACCCGGGCGTCTGGGGCGAAAAGGCGCTCGCCCACTACACGAAGCTGCGCATCGACGCGCACACCAAGCGGATGGTCTTCTCCGACGGACTCGACTTCGACAAGTCGATCGCCCTCTACCACCGCTTCGCCGACCGCACCCAGCTCGGCTTCGGCATCGGCACCAACCTCACGAACGACATGGGGCTCAAGACCCTGCACATCGTGATGAAGCTGACCCACGCGAACCGCCAGCCGGTCGCGAAGCTCTCCGACAGCCCGGGCAAGCTGCTTTGCGACGACGAGACGTTTCTGGCTTATCTGCGGCAGGTGTTCAAGGTGCCGGCTTGAGTGGGTGTCCCCGATCAGGATCGTTCGCCGCCCCGGCGCTCTGTACAGGGCTCGCCCGCCGTGCCCCTACTGAACGCCGGCATCCTCCAGCAGCGCTTTCCTGACGGCCTCGAAGGGCCCTTCGTAGCGCGCCAGGTTGTCGCGGGTGATGAGCGCCTGAGGCGTCTCGACGACGCGGGGCACGCGTTGCCCGGCCGTCAGGCGCTCGACGACCTCCAGGCCGATGTCGGCGGCCAGCATCGGGAAGATGTCGACGGTGCCCGCCAGCTCGCCGGCCTTGATGGACGCGTAGGCGTTGCGCGTGCCGTCGGTGCCGAAGACGCGGATCTGCTTCAGAAGGTTGAGCGACCTGACGGCTTCGACGACGCCGAGCGCCATCGTGTCGTTGTTGCAGTAGATGCCGGCGAGGTCCGGCGTGTGCTTGATGATGTCGATCGCCGCGTCGTAGGACCGTTGCCGTTCCCATCGCCCCGAGACGCTCGCGACGACCGTGAACCTGCCGGTGCCTTGCACCGCGTTGCGAAAGCCCGCCGTGCGCTGGACCGAGGAAAACACGCCCGGCAGTCCTTCGATCACGGCCAGCTTGCCGCCCTGCGGCAGGTGATCGACGAACCAGCGCCCGACCTTCGCACCCATCTCGAAATTCACGCCCCCGACGAAATGGGTCACGCTGTCGACGACCGCGCCGTCGACGTCGACCACCGGCACGCCGGCCAGCGCGGCATCGTCGACCGCCGGCTGAAGGTTGGTCGCGGACTGGGGCGAGATCAGCAGCCCCGAATAGCCGCTACCGACCATGCTTTCCATCATGGTCAGTTGACGCAGTGAATCGCTCTCGCTTTGCGCCGCCTGGATGTCGAGCTTGACGCCATCGACGGCTGCACGCCGGCGGTAACCGGCAGCGATCAGCCGCCAGTATTCGTTGGTCATGGTCTTGACGATGACGCCGAAGCGCTCGCCTCGCACGTCCGGGGCCGGCCCGAGCACCTTCTTCAACTGCTGCCAGGACAGGCGGCTCGGCTCGGTATCCGGGTTGAACGGCGCCGGGGGCTGCGCCGCGCAGAGCAGCGGCAGGCAGGCGAACGTCAACGCCGCGAAGAAGTGCGAGCGCTGCGAAAGCTTCATGAGGTGTGCGCCTTGAGCGTAACGAGGGCGTCGGCCTCGCCCTCGAATTGCCGGATCAACGACTTCACGGCACCTTCGGGCCGGGGTTTGCTGAAGAGGTAGCCCTGCACCTCCTGGCAGCCGGCCTCGCGCAGCAACTCGAATTGCTCGCTCGTCTCGACGCCTTCGGCCACCACGTTCTTCTTCAGGGCCCGGCCGAGGGTGATGAACGCCTCGACGATGGCGTGGCCCTCGCTTCCCTCGTCCATCGTGCGGATGAACGTCTGGTCGATCTTGATCTTGTCGAAGGGAAAACGGCGCAGGTAGCTGAGCGACGAGTATCCGGTGCCGAAATCGTCCATCGACACGCAGATGCCGACGGCTCGCATCGCGTGCAGCATGGCGAGCGTTTCGGCGTTGTCGAGCAGTTGCAGGGACTCGGTGATCTCCACGTCGAGCCGGGAGCCGGGCAGCCCGGATCGTTCGAGCGCCGCGGTGATGTCGGCCACGAGCGTCGACGAGCGAAACTGCAGCGGCGACAGGTTGACGGCCACCTTGATGTCCGACGGCCATTCCCTGGCCTCCCGGCACGCCGTGTCGATGACCCAGAGACCGAGCGCGGCGATGAGCCCGGTTTCCTCCGCCAGGGCGATGAACTCCGACGGCGGCACGAGGCCGCGCTCGGGGTGGTGCCACCGCAGGAGCGCCTCGAACGACACGACCCGGCCGGTGCGAACGTCCAGCAGGGGCTGGTAGAACAGTTCGAACTGCCGCTCCGCCATCGCCGTGCGCAGATCGAGCTCCAGCAGGCGCTTGGCCTGAATCTGCGCGTCCATCCGGGGCTCGAAGAACCGGAACGTTCCGCGGCCTTCGGCCTTCGCCTGGTAGAGCGAAAGGTCGGCGTTCTTCAACAGGTATTCGGGCGTCTCGAGGCCGGAGGTGCTCTGGGTGATGCCGATGCTGACGCCGATCGAGATGTCGTGACCCTCGATGTCGAAAGGCGCCGCCAGGACGTCGATCAGCCGTTCCGCCAGGCGATCCACCGCCGGTTCGGACTGCGCGGCGTAGTGGATGACGGCGAATTCGTCGCCGCCCAGGCGCGCGACCATCTCCGCCGCCCGCGACTCTTCGAGCAGGCGCCGCGACGCTTCCTGCAGCAGGACATCGCCGACGAGATGCCCGAGCGTGTCGTTGACCGTCTTGAAGCGGTCGAGGTCGAGGCAGAGCAGCGTCAACGTCCCGCCGGCGCGCGTCCTCAGGATGCCGTTTTCCAGGTGCTCGCGGAACATGACGCGGTTCGGCAGGCCGGTCAGCGCATCGTGGCGCGCCATGTGCGAGAGACGTGTCTGGGCGCGATGTCGCTCGGTGATGTCTTCGTAGGTGACGACCCGGCCGCCGCTCGCCATCGCTTCCTCGGAGATGGCGATGATCCGGCCGTCGTCGAGCGCCTGATGCCAGGCGTGGGACGCCGGCGCGTCGCTTTGCCTTTCGGCGCGCCCCGACTGCAGACGCCGCGCCACCCCCGCGATGTCGTCCGCGTCGCCTCCGGCCGAGAACATCTCCCCGAACCGGCGGTTGTGCACGACCAGACGGCCCTCGGTGTCGAACATGCAGAGACCGAGCGTGAGGTGGTCGAGCGCCGCTTCGAAGCGCGCGTTCTGCAAGGCGATTTCGGCGGCGTGGCTGCTCGCCTGCTGCGCCCGCAGGCTTTCGATGTGCGCGATCTTGTCGGCGATGCTCTGCTGCATCGCGGCCAGCGCGTCGAGCAGCACGCCGGTTTCGCTCGGCTTCTTCCGGTCGATGTGGTTGTCGAGCCGGCCGGCGGCGATCGACGAGGCGATCCTCACGGCATGCCGGATCGAAGGCACGATCGCGTTGCTCAGGAGCAGGGTGATGATGACGGCGGTGACCACCGAGGCGATCATCGCGACGTAGGTCTGGGTGCGCGTCCTGAGGACGATGGCCTGGACCGACTGCCGCAGCCGGAACCCGTCGGCAGCGTAGATCTGCACTGCCGTTTCGAACTGGTGTTCGACGGCGGTGAATTCCTGGTGCGAGGGCCGCACCTCTTCCTTGAATGCCGCCTCGAGCGCCGACACCGCGGTGTAGAGGTTCTTCGCGGCCTCGGCGCCGCGCGGCGACATCGCGCGCTCGCGGGCGACGTCCAGCGCGTCGAGGACCGACTGGAGCTGTTCGATGAAGACGGCATCGCTCTTGTCCGCATCGGCGAGTTCGCCCGAGATGCCGAGCACGATCGACTGGGCCGATCGCATGTAGCTCATCGGCACGAAGCCGTTGTCGTAGATGCCGAGGGCGTTGTCGCCCAGCGTCTGCTGGGAATTCTGCAGCAGCATGCCGACCACGACCGTCACCAGCGTCAAGCTGATGCAGCCCAGAAATATCTTCGTTCTGATCGACATCAGCAGGAAGAATTTCATCGGCTTCCTTCGCGGGGTTCCCGGTGCGCGCGACAACCACGGCTTGGAACGCGACACCAGGCGGCGCGCCCTCCCGCGCGATCGGTCAGGAATGCGCCCCCACCACCACCGGCACCTCGGTCGCCGGGGGCGTGTTGCGGCTGCGGCCGCAGCGCACGATGCCGCCGATCATCACCATGCCGACGCCCGGGATGTCGCCCTGCTGCACGCTCTCGAGCATCGTCTTGCCGGGCGCGTGCTGGGCCTTGTCGAGGAACACGAAGTCGGCCTCGCGGCCGACCTCGATCAGCCCGCAGTTGAGGTCGCGGATGCGCGCGGTGTTGCCGGTCGCGAAGCAAAAGACGAGTTCGGCCGGCAGGTTGGCGAGGCTCGAGAGCATCGCGATCATCCGCAGCATGCCGAGCGGCTGCACGCCCGAGCCGGCCGGCCCGTCGGTGCCGAGGATGACGCGGTGCGGGCACTTCAGCTCGATCGCCATCTTCGCCGCGGCGAGCGCCACGCGTTCGTTGCCGTTGTGGACGATCTCGATCGCCCGCGTCGAGCGCTCGCAGAGCTCGCAAACGTGCGCCTCCGGCAGCGAGGTCGTGCCGCCGTTGATGTGGCCGATGACGTCGGCGTCGGCTTCGAGCACCACGTCCTTGTCGATCAGGCCCGAACCCGGGATCGACGGGCCGCCGGTGTGGATCGTGCTCTGGATGCCGTGGGCGCGCGCCCACT